>JAREAI010000150.1:0-6282 GCA_029240435.1 Nitrososphaeraceae archaeon
AATGTGAGAACGAAAATTCCAAGTCAATTAGACGGATACAAGCAAATTTTGTATCACAATATTACTGTACCGGTTCTCATGGTTGGGGAAGAATTATTACAAAGCAAAGACAGGCTTGCTTTAAAAGAAGAACTTGACGACATACAGCAATCATTAGTAGATAAGTGGAATAATCAAAAGAAAGAGATGAAAATACATCCGCAGATCTTTACCTTAACTATGTCTGGAAACGCTGAGGTTAATGTTATATTTGATGAAATGTTTTTAAATAGTTGGAATGAGTATGAGCAGATAATTGGAAATCAAAGCAACAGGCTCAAAGATCTTCTCTCGAAGATCCAATCTAATTTAGGTAAAAAGGGAGAAGACCTCCTTTTAGATTTAGAGGATGAGAAAAAGAGATTACAGAAAACTTCAGATGAACTGCTGAGTCAGTTAGATCAGATTGACATTCGATTTAAGAAGCCGGTCTCTCCTTTTCAAAACATTCTCCTTATAGAGACAATACCGCTTTATCCTATGTCACTTGCATTGGGTTTTCTGGTATCTATGTCTATCCTTCGCGATGTATATCAACTCCGTGGAGCATTATACCAATTATACAAGAAAAGATACTCGGAGAGCGATATGCTAGTCGATGAGCATATAGTTGTCAATGCACCTTTGTGGATTGATCCTTTAAAGCCAACACAAAACCACATAGCACGTTTCTTTGTACTTGTAATACCTTTTTTGTTTTTTTCGATTACCTTGATTATGCTGATCTATATTTGGTTTTTCATACATAATACCTTCAATCTCTTTTCAGATGTGACCTATTTTAGTAGAATAATTTATGGGATTCTATATGCGTTAAGTATAGCGATATTCACATACTCATTCTTGATATTAACAAAGGAATATAATCAATATTGCCGCTCAAATTTAAAGAAAAACAATGAAAGCTGAAAGTTCTTCACATCATATCTCCTTATTCTTAGTCTTTGTTTTCAGTATATTATAACAATTCCAAAATAAAACAGTATTTTGTCAATTATCAAAAGATTCAAAATAATCAAACTCCATTATTGAAAGATATACCATTCAGGTATCGGTTGGAGAGGAATACTGAATATAGAAATGTGATAATTCACTTAATGATAAAAAACAAAAACGTAAGAACAATCCCATATCAAGCAGGTTTTATAAATCCTTTATTGAAAAACATTACAATAATATGACAATGAAATTAATGCTGAACTTTTCTTTTATACTGTTGATTATTAATACTGGTTTTATAACCGACATCAATAAGGATATATAATAAATGGTAAAAGGTTTCTTTGACACTAATTCAATTTACAGTCTAAATATTACTTATAACATCGCTTTTTAAAGCAAGGTTAAGTTGCAATTTGATTTTATCAGCAATTACTATAAGTTCGTTATAGTGGGCGACACGCCTAACCGGCCATTTTCCATCTGGGCTATCGTGACTGAACCTGGGGATTATATGAACGTGAACATGAGGAACTATCTGATTGGCGGCTCTGCCATTATTTTGTCCAACGTTAAAGCCGTCTGCTTTAACAGTACGTACTACGGCCTTTGCTATAACAGGGATTATAGCATACAGTTTACCTACTTCATGTGGCGGCATCAATAACAAATTGTCATAATGGATCTTTGGAATTACTAGAGTATGACCTACATTTATAGGATATTTGTCCATCACTGCTAGAATATTTGTATCTTCATATAGTATGGCTTTTGGCAGATTGCCTGCTATTATCGAACAGAAAACACAAGAAGAGTTAGCCATTAGGTAATTTAATTTCCATTCTAAGGCATTATATATTTATTTATGAGTATTGTTTATCATATGTTAAAATTTAATAGTAATTCAATTGACAACAATTGATATTCGTTATTTGTTATTGCAATTATCCTCTACTTTTATCGCCAGAGTAGCGAATTTTAAATATAGTAAATCCATTTATTGATAGACTATGGGCGAAACAATAGAGTTAGAGAACTTTGATATAAATTTCTCATTTCGTTGTCCAAAGTGCGATTATCTCAACGACGAAATCTCAATCAACGATCTTTCTAGTGGTAATGCTGAATGTGGCATGTGCGAAACTATTTTTAAGGTAGATGGAATAGATGCTATAAAAATTACAGCAATACTTGATTAATTTATTCATATACTTAATCCAATACCCAAGTCTTAAAGAATCTTAAAATATACAATTGGGAAGAACTACCTTGATGATACTACCAAGCAGAAAATCAATAGAAGGTCCCGCTAGAGCACCCCATCGAGCAATGTATAAAGCAATGGGTCTGACAATTGAGGATTTAAATAGGCCATTAATAGGCGTATCGTCAACATGCAATGAAGCAACACCCTGCAATGTTCATCTTGGTAGGCTTGCTCAATATGTCAAAAAAGGAGTAAAAGATTCGAAATGTACTCCAAGAGAATTCACCACAATAGCCGTTTCTGACGGAATAGCAATGGGACATGAGGGAATGAAAGCTTCATTAGTCAGTAGAGAAGTCATAGCAGATTCTATTGAGATTATGATGCGTGCTCATCAATATGACGGTATTGTAGGAGTTTCTGGGTGTGACAAAAGTCTTCCAGGAACTCTAATGGGCATGGCACGTCTTAATTTACCTTCGATATTTGTTTATGGCGGTACAATTATGCCTGGCAGTTGGAATGGCAAACAGGTAACAATTCAAGACGTTTACGAAGCCGTTGGCAGATACGACTCTGGTAAAATGACATTGGAACAGCTTATAAGTTTAGAAAATGTTGCATGTCCTGCTTCAGGCTCATGTGCAGGAATGTACACTGCCAATACTATGGCTTGTATAAGTGAGGCAATAGGAATGTCTTTGCCAGGAAGCGCTTCACCCCCTGCTGAAAGCGATAGACGAGAAGCAATTTGCTATAATACAGGAAAAGCCATTTACAACTTAATTGAAAATAGTATTAGGCCAAAAGATATAATGAGTTTTGAAGCATTTGAAAACGCAATAGCAATCGCAAACGCAATAGGGGGTTCAACAAACGTAGTATTACATCTCTTGGCTATAGCTAAAGAGTTAGGAATTAAATTAAAAATGAATGATTTTGAGAGAGTACGTAAGCAAACTCCACATATAGCCGATATGAGACCTGGCGGAGCTTATGTTATGTCAGATCTCGATAGGGCAGGGGGTGTTCCGGTTATACTGAGTTATTTACTAAAAAGAGGGTTGATTGATGGAGAAGTGATGACTGTTACAGGTAAGACAATGAGAGAGAACATTGAATCAAAAAGATTCACTGATAGTGTTGACACGAAGATCATCAAACAAATGGACAATCCTATTCATAAAGAAGGTACGCTGAAAATCTTAAAAGGTTCACTTGCTCCACAAGGGGCAGTTATAAAAATTGCTGGTATCAACACTACCAAATTTATTGGAAGTGCCAGAGTATTTGAAGATGAGGAGCAAGCATTTGATGCAATATCAAAGAGAAAAATAAAGGAAGGTGATGTTGTTATCATAAGATATGAAGGACCAAAGGGCGGCCCCGGTATGAGGGAAATGTTAGCAGTTACAGCTGCATTAGTTGGTCAAGGCTTAGGAGACAAAGTCGCTATGGTAACAGATGGAAGATTTTCGGGTGCAACACGGGGATTTATGGTAGGTCACGTTGCACCAGAAGCCATGGTAGGAGGCCCAATTGCAATGGTTAAAAATGGTGACGAAATAGTCATTGATATTAATAAGGGAAAGATAGAAATAATGATACCCAAAAATGAAATGACTAAACGGAAAAGTGAATGGAGGTCATTAAAACCTCGCTATACTTATGGAGCGCTAGCAAAATACGCGTCTCTCGTACAATCAGCGTCTGAGGGCGCAGTTACTCTTCCCTTCCAATAGTAATAATTTCTGTTTGTAAAGCATCAAGAAAATGCCAATCATATCATTCGTACTACTTTCTTCAGTTTTTCTAACCATTTTACTATACCATTAAAGTCGCATAAAATCATCACAAGTATGATGAAAAGAGTGTATTACAAACTCTTTAGCCATCTAAATCATAAGTAAATAAATAAGGAATAGCTTGTTCGCGATGCATTTTTGCGTTCTTTGTTGCTTTCTATAAATCTAGGGAATTAACTGCATTACAGGCTGCTCCATGTTTTATTTTATTATGTTCCTGATTAATTAATATAGACGTAAACATGTTAAAAAGATTCCAGCACTTTGATTTGATGAAAAAGAAAGTTTCAATTATGATATTTATACTAAGTATTCTGATTATCATTGGATACATATCTTCGTCCGAATTGCTTTCGATGAAGAAGAATGTACATTCAACCATTATTCCGGAAAATAAAGCCGGTTCTTTTATTGCCAGAGGACCTATAGTATCTCTATTATATAATGAAGGTGCATCCAAATCGACCCTCGATGGAAATCATTACGAAGGAAATAAACTACCAGCTAAAAGCCCATTAGTGTCTGGCAGATTGTTCGCTACCAACAGCGGTTCTAATTTGACCGACAGTATTATGGCACCTTCTGGTGCAATATATGGTAATCGAACATTAGATAGTAATAACATCGATTTATTAACAAAGATTATAATAAGCTCAACATATAACACAAATAGGACTGCAGAACACGAATCATCAACAGAGCAATTTGTACTGGCTGCGAAAATGGAGCCGCAGATCTTAAGTGGAAATTGGATGTTTAAAGTAGATCAAGGAATCATAAAGGAATTCCAAGCAAAATTTACCATGGTTAAGATAAATGGAACAGAACGTAATATTTATGAACTTTATAATTTTCGACCGGATCTGAAAAATTTTACTCATATATCAACATCTTCTCGAGTAAATATAATTGATGCAAAGATAGACATTAAATTAAATCGTGAGAATCTCTGGAAAGACGTTAACTGTACCATAGTGATTAGTAAAGATAATATAATAAAAATTATGTTGAATTCACGGTTAATTGAAAATCAATTCAATAATCAGCCAATATATGGGATAATAGAATCTTTCGAAGCAAAAGACGGCAATCATAAGACAATCGAGGGTCTAGTCGATGAGACAAGTATAAAAGCAGTTAGTGAAAGTAGATCACACGTAAGAACTAATACAACACAAGTTATCTTTGAAATTATAGATTCATTAAAGAAACAGTCCAGTCATGACATAATAGCCAAAAATGCAACGCGTAAGGGACAGTTAGATCAATTGTATACTGATACAAATAATCTGCCTTACGATATGTCCAGAGACAGTTCAATAGCAGAAGGACACACTAATGTCATCATTGTAAAAGGAGCAGATAAGCTGTCAAACGAGAGGTTCTTCTATCCGCAGAACCTATTTGTAACGCCTGGAAGTACAATCACATGGCTTAATCAAGATAGCGCTATCCATACTGCAACGTCAACTAATGGTGAAGAATTAATAACTGACTATATATTTGATACTGACTTTATCCAAACAGGCCAATCGAGCAAACCGATAAGAATGCCTCAACAAGATGGCCTGATTTCATACTATTGCAAATTACATCCATTTATGACCGGAACTGTTACAGTGACATCAATATCAGATGGAACAATAGATACTGGATAATTTACCATGGTTAGGATAAATGGAACAGAACGTAATATTTATGAATTGGATATCCTAGCATAATAATATTCGTCATAATGTTTCTTCCTTGATATCAGAGAATTACAAAACATTAATGATTAAAATGGGTAAATCCTATCGTAAACTTGTTAACGTGGTTGGCTATCATTAGATATGAAGTCCATGTCAGATAATTATATCAGTAATTGCTACATAGCGTAATTGTTTTAAAATGAACAATTTTTGTTCATAACGTAGATGCAGCAACAATCATCATAAATAAATTTAGGTTCGATGCCTAGGTATCATTGGTTTCATTCAACCAATGCAAATGTCAGATTAATGAACAATGATGGATCAATTTATGTTGGATGTTCTGGCGATTTACCTATCTCAATTTTATGTCAATTTAGCGGCATAGAGGTAGATACTGATGGATTTGTTCCTCACTAATAGTAGTGAGATATAAATAAGTACACCAATTTTTGTATTGGTATATGATAAAGATCGGCTTAATTGGCAAAACAAATACTGGGAAAACTACATTCTTTAATTCTGCAACCCTTGCCACAGCTGATATTTCCAATTACCCATTTACTACGAAGCAGCCTACTATTGGGAACGCTAATGCAGT
>JAREAI010000151.1:0-6267 GCA_029240435.1 Nitrososphaeraceae archaeon
CCTCTTAGTATTTGACAACTCAAACGAAGGGACATGTTCTGAATTTAATCAAACTTATAGACTTCATTGTCTATATTGCAAATTGATTCTGATGATTTATAGTCATTACCATGCGCGAAAGAGATAATAAGCAAGGATCAAAGGATTGATTAAACTTTTCGTATAGAAGTGAAAATTGAATCATAATTGCTTGGTAATAATACAAGACAAGACAAAATCAGTCAATGCTACCTCATTAATCAAAGAATCTAAGAGAGCATAACATAAACTTGATCTTTAGTATAGTATCTTCCAATTCAGTACAAAATCCTACTCGTCTAATGCAATTGGAAGAGCAATTCTGCATAGCATATATATATATTTATTTTCACTTGTATATTTACTTCATTGCTATTGTATCTTTTATTTATGATTGAAGAACTGACCATCTTCGATTACTCCTTCAATAGCCCCTATATTTCTAATATTTCTGATTGGATTTGCGTTAAGTGTAATCATATCTGCTTGCTTTCCAGCTTCTATTGTTCCAACATCATCAAGTATCCCTAATGCTTCTGCTCCGTTGCTAGTGGCAATCTTTATGACATTTAATGGGTTAATACCTGCCTTGACTAAGAGCTCAAGCTCATGGTGTAAACTTATGCCTGGAATAAGTCCAAGGTTTGGTATATCTGCACCTGACATGATTGTAACTCCATGATCATACAACATTTTAGTCAGCTGTAAGACTTTGGACCAAAGATGTTGATTTTGAGGATCATCTTTTAGCATGGCTTCATATATACTCAAAGTAGGATCAACAGGAACCTTATTTTTTACTAATGCATTTATCATTTCATTAATTTTTGTACTATTGAGGTCTACCAAATTAAGCCATAAAAAGTGGTCAAAAGGCCCGCGACCATTCTCAATAAAAATCTCTCGTTTATCTTTTGATAATAAGAATGGGCTTACTGGAACTCCATGTGTAAGAGCATCAATTCGTAGGTTTGCAGCATCAGTCCAACTAGTCAGATATAAATGTCCTATGACTTTTATTCCTTGGTTATGAGCTTCATCTATAGCAGTTTTTACTAAGTTAGGATAAAGTCCAACGTACAACTTGACATAGTCAACACCAGCATCCGCCTGACGCTTTACCTCTTCTCTGACCTCTGCCTCTGTGTTTGCTATAGTCTCTACGAACCTAGTTGGAAATGGTAGGCCGTTAATTAGTCTCCCTGCAGTAAAGATTTGAGGACCTTTGATTTGGCCTGCAGCTACAGCATCACGGAGTGCAACTGACTCCTTCGTAGGGCCACCTGGATTACGAATAGTTGTGATTCCATTATCTAATAATGCCTTTAATGTATTCTCGGAGATGGTCTGGTTATATGAAGAATCCAATACGCCTGCAACATGTGCATGCATATCAAATAAACCTGGTATAAGGAAACGACCTGTTAAGTTTACGATCTCTGAGTCTTTTGGATATGTTATATAGCTTCCTTTATCAGTTACTGTCAGTATCCGTTCGTCCTTAATAACAACTACTGAATCATTACGTGGAGGAGAACCGGTGCCATCGATTAAACTGGCTCCTTCTAATATAACAAGACCCTTAGCGTCTATTTTCTCTAAGTCTGACTGGATCGATGCAAATATCTGACTAGGAGAACATGAAAATAATGAAATAACAAGTAATGCAACTAATGTCAGATAGATTAGATTATTATTGTTGTTGCAATCAGAACCTCTCATTGCTTTCAAAGTCTTCCTGACAAACATTGCATTGTTGCTCCCTCGTTAAACAATTGCTCTTTTTAATCTTTTTAATTACAACTGACTGCTAATATAGCAAATATTTTTCGTCTTTTTAAGTAATATATAATCAATCCTTTTAAAATCTCTTAATTTGGCGAAAGCCTATTTCACACCTTATGGGGTTGGTCTTGGCCATGCAAGCCGTATGATGATGTTGGCAGAACGACTTGGAGAGTCAGATGTCGATATTAGATTTTCATCTTTTGGTGAAGGAGCTCATTACATTTCGATGCAAGGATATGATTGTATGACCGTTCCTCCTGTTGAATTCGCCTGGAGTATGGAGGGAGGATTTTCAGTCAAATATAGTATTTCAAACATTCCTCTATGGTTCACTAATTTTCCAATGCAAATCAGAGATGAAATTAATAATATAATAAAATATGATCCTAATATTGTAGTTTCAGATACAAGGTTATCATCTCTTGTTGCTTCAAAAATTCTGAATATTCCATCCATAGTAATTCTGAATCAAGTAAAACTTTTACTGTCGCCTAGACTTCGAGAATTTAAAATATGCAGAACCTGGGAAAAAATGAATGGAGAATTACTTGGCCTTATATGGAGGATAGCAGACAGGATTCTGGTACCAGATCTACCTCCACCTTATACCATAGCAGAACAGAATACCTGGGATATTAGTTCAGTAATTAAAAAATTAGAATATGTAGGCTTTACAGCTCCAAAATCATATATTACCGAAGCACAACTCAGAGAAACAGCTGCGCATTTAGGCATAGATAGATCAAAGCCTATTGTGTTTATTCATATTAGTGGACCATTGAAGACACGGATTCCTATAATCCGAACTTCCATAGAAGCATGTAAATCGCTTCGTCCGGAGATACAATATGTGATCTCTGAAGGAAGACCGGGCGGTGATATAAAACCTAGGAAAATTACGAGACTAGGATGGTATTATGAGTGGTGCCCTATTCGTGATGAGATTTTTGCAATGAGCGATGTACTGGTATTACGAGGAGGACACACGACTATCTCGCAGGCTATACAGTTTGGCAAACCCTTGATAACAATACCTATAGAAAATCATAGTGAGCAGTTGGGTAATTCAAATAAAATTGCCAAAATTGGTATGGGTATTAGGCTAGAAGCAAATAAGATAAAAGCAAGCCAGATTACATGTGCAATTCATCAACTGCTGGATGATAATAGATTTCAACAAAAGGCTGAAGAATTGATGAGATTAACTGAGAGACTAGACGGCATCGATAATATCGTGAAGATAGTTAGGTCCTACTTTTAATGAAATAGTTTTCATATTTTTCATCGCCTTTTTAGATAGGATATCTACTTTTCTTAAATGCTTTCTATATTCTTTTTTTTCAATTAATGTACTTACGCTCAAGTTATCAATAGACAGTAATTTTTCTTCCAAGTCGAAGACTTTTGCAATCTGCTGTATTTCATCTGTCAAAAGCATTAATGGCATCCAAGGTGTTTTTTTTGCAAGTATGATTTTTTTCATTGTCCATTCTACAAACCATGCAGGATAAATCGTTGCACTTAATGGTAACACAACTCCTTTTCCAGGCAACTGAAGTAAGATTTTAGCAGAAATACTTTCTTTTAACATCACTTTTAGACCTTGATCTAATCCATCATAAAGATCAATTTGTGCTATTCTAAGATTATGTCGCTTGAGACCCATTCTATCAGCTATACATCCAAATAGCTTCACATTCTGAGTAAGCTCCTCAGAATTTGCATATAATATTAGAAGCTCGGGCACAAAACCGGATTTTATAGCTATTAAAGAAGATATTGCAGAGAGAACATTATGTATACTGCATGATACTTTAACATTTTGATATCCAAATGGCATGCCACCAAGCGCCTTATCTATTTTAATGCAGATGTATCCATAATCTTTGCCAATATAAGAAAGTATTATTTTATCAGCTTCATGTTCATTTTTTGCAGGACGTGCGCCTGTAGATGCTAACTGTTCTATAAGATCACCAGAAGAAACAAAAGCTATGTCTCTTCCTACATAATTTACCTTCGCCTTACTACTTATCTGAACTTTGATAAAAAATTTTTCCTTCGGCAGCATGATCTGTTTTCCAGTTGCTATAATGGCCGAAACAACTTGGGAAAAAGTATTTGGGACTTGTTTAGCGATAGCAACTCTATCTATTCCAAATAATTCTTTTGTACTACATGCAGCCTCAACTATGTCATTAACCTTAAAGACAAAGCATGACTCTTCGCAGAGGGTTTTTGTAACCGTTATATGTTCTAATTCAAGCTTTTTTATTATACTTGACATTAACATATTTTTGTAGTTAGCTGAAAAAGCTGACGGGAAGACTAGCAGAACATCATTCAAATGATTTTCATTCCAATTTCGGATAATTATATCTGATGTTTTTAAAAAAGAATTAATGGATCCTCTCTCTCTCTTTCTATATGTATTATTATTTACGTTTAAAACTGTCTTATAGTATCTTCAATATTTTTCTTATCTGCTGCGTTTGGAATCTGTTCAAGATACTTTAATAGATCTTCTTTAGCTCCCGAATTGTTGTTGAGCTGTAATCTTGCTATTGCACGATTTTTGTATATTGGAGCAAATCTATATGCATTGATATCAATTGCTTTTGTATAGTAAGTGTCTGCAAGAGAATATTGTTTCTTCTTTAGATAATAGTTGCCCAGACCTCGATATGCAAGATAATATCTTGGGTTAAGCTTAATTGTTTTTTGATAGCAGCTAAGGGCGTCATCTAAATTGAGTTCATTATAGATACCGCCAAGCAAGCACCACGTTTGCGGGTTGTCCTCATCCAATTTAACAGATTTAAGTAGCTTTTCAATAGCAAGATTTGTTTTATCTTGAATTCGTAATTTTTCTGCTTCAAAACATAGTCTGTTTGAATCTTTAAATTTGAGATTTTCATTTTTGAAAATATCTTCCATATCATTAGGTATGAGTATCAATGTAATCATATCCTCTTGATCCCAATCTTGTTCAAATTTTCGCTCTGGAATGGCACCTATAGTATCAGGTTCTGGTATATAGGTTAGAATCCTGTTCTCTTCAGAGTTATAGCCAGATACTATAGTTGCATGTTGCACAGTTTCACGAATACCTGGTAGAATAACTATTGGAGGAATTCCTTGGGATATTCTCTTTTTTATATCCTTCAATGAGCCTTTATAAATATATGTCCTAAAACCATGTCTTTCTGCAAGCTCTATTCCTTCCATCATTATAGATCCTCTAATTCTAGGATATTTCTTTGCCATCTCTGTTGCTTCTGTTAATGGTATCTCTTCACCCCAGTACTGTGAAACAACATTAATTACTAAAGGAAAGCAAATATTTTCTTGCTCTTCTCTTACCAAAGGCAAGGCAATGGAGTTATCTGGCTGTGATTGCAAGATGATTCATTTATTTAAAGTTTGAAGGAAAATAAAATCCTTCTTACTAACTTCATAGTTGCAGGAATTTTGACAATAATGCAAAACCATCTCTGTCACTTTTTTCAGGGTGAAATTGCGTACCATAAATCCTTTTTTTTAGATGGGAGAAAATTTCGTATTTACAGAGACTAGAACTTCCAAGTGAAACAAAGTCTTTGGGTAATTTTGCTACGCTATATCTATGACTTTCATAAACATTGACTGAAGTCCTATCAGGTATCAAAGAATTTGGTTTTAAAATATTTACTGTAATTGTGCCCTGAACATGATCATCCATTCTATAAATGGATCCTCCAAATGTTAATGCAATTATTTCTGCACCATAACAAATTCCCAATATTGGCTTATCAGTTTGAAAACAATATCTTATTATTTTTGAATTTACAATGTTAATCTCCTTACTATTCTTTCGTCTTCCCGATAAGATAACTTTATCATATAAAATATTATTATTATCATAAATATTACCTACTTCAGAATATTTTTTGTAGATATATTTTTCATCTAATTTAATCATACAATCAAGTATATCATCTGTAAATGGTGAAAGATTGTCCACCACAAGTGTTGTCAACTATTACTATCTACCTCTATAGAAACATAATGGTTTTCTACTATTCCATTTACCTCTTTCATTATGCCATAGTTTACTTTGTTGTCATCTATCAAGTATAATCTAATTATTGGGAATTTATTTTTTATATATCTTTTTTTGATATATACTTAGTTATAATTAAAAAGCACATAATAGCATAAAACATGGCAACTCAAGACAGACTTAATATGATTTAACTCAACTCTGCAATTCCTTTGCATATTAAATAAACTGCTACATATAATGGTAATCTTTCGGTTTGTTTCTTTATTTTGAATGACTGACCTTTTAGTTTTAAGTTTACATATGCTTTAGCCTCTACGTTAACTTCGTTTTCTCCTAAAAGACATGCATTGATAAAGGGATCAAATATTTCAAGATCGTCACATCTTATCTTAGCAAGTCCACTTTTGCTATTCAAC
>JAREAI010000152.1:0-6256 GCA_029240435.1 Nitrososphaeraceae archaeon
TAATTTACACACTACTTACACGTAATCGCATTACAACAAAAGATACTGCATAAGAAAAATAGTCGCTAATTTAGTGTTGTTAATTCACTAAATTCAATTTATTATGATAGCTTGTATTGATTCATAGAACCATATCCTCGTGTACGCAGAAGAATTCATTTCATACATTCACTACAACTTTAGTGTATATTCTAACTTTCTTTTTGATTTTCTGGAATATTGATATTAAGAAGCCAATGAATATACTGATAACATTCCTTGCACATTTGTTTCTCATTTGTGTGCTCACAAGAATAGGTTATAGTATTTTCAACTCTGCATCTAGAGCAGATCTTCATTGGAGTATATGTACTATACCATAGATAGATATAGGTTAAATCTTAAAAATTCGTACTGGCAAATCCATTGAACCATAATTTTACCAGTAATCTGAGAAATATTGACATGCGGCATTGCATTGTATCTGATAGAAACCTTTTGTACATTATTTGCTCTAGACATTAAAGTACAGGAACTATTCTAAATATGGTTCCCCTTCCCTGTGGAAGATTGATCGAAAGAATATAGAGATAACCCTCAGGTCCAACTTGTATATCAGTAATTATGCCAAATCCTTTGCCCCATATTATATCTTGATTTTCTGAAATATTGTCTGCTACTTTATCAGTAAGTTGTCCTTGAAGAACAAGCTCTGTTCTATCATTGTTCAAATCAAAACGGTAAATGTTTCCGTTATTTGCATCTCCTATGAATAAGTCATTTTCATATTGTGTGCCCAATTTATCAGAAGATAGAAACTTGACTGCAGTAGGAGCCACTGTATTATTCCATACAAATTTAGGAACGCTATATCTGCCTTTTCCATCAAAGTCCATCAAATTATCAGGCTCTAATACAGTGTTACCTCCAAAAGCTTCTTTAACCTCCCAAATTCCTTGTACTTTTGACCATCCACTGTTAAATCCTGGTTTGACAAGGTTAATTTCGTCAGCATTACCTGGTCCATTTTCTGTATCCCATAAATTTCCAGATAGAGGATCAAAATCCATTCCAAAACTATTGCGTATTCCGTATGCATAGTACAAGTTCAATAGAGTTGTATTACTGAGAATTCCTTCAACTACTTCGCCATTTTGAGTAACTCTAAGGATACCGCCTCTTCCATCAGGTGTTGATCCATTTTGTACATTTGAAGCTTGAGTTCCCATTGAGGTAAGCTCACCGATGACAAGATACACATTATTATCAGGTCCGAGCGTAATGATGCCACCATTGTGAGCAGGTCCAGGTTTTGTTGGTAAATCTAGGAGAAGTTTAGGATTCGTTAATTTGTCATCTATCAATTCATATCTATAAAGACGGTTTCCAAGCGGATCATTTCCCTTCTTACAATCAGTTGGTGTAGGACAATTATCTTTACCGTCTCTTTCTTTAGATTCAGTATAATACAAGAAAACATTGGTAGTATTCTCGTCGTTCTTTGCAACAGCAATTCCTAACATTCCTCTTTCATTTGCGTTAGCAACATTAACATCAAGCAATGGTTCTGATAAACTCATACCATTTATAATTCTCCTTACTATGCCATTATTTTTCTCTAATACCAAAATATCATCTGAATTCAAAAAAGCCATGCTTGTTGGAAAGTCAATGCCTTTATAGACAATCTCTGCTTTTAGATTAGGATCATTAATAATTGGTTCTGCAGCAGAGTAATAAATAAATTCTACAGATACAAAAACTAAAACCAAAATTGCAAATGGAATTACTCTGAGCTTTTTACTCATAATTTTAGATAGTATGAATGATCTATTTCTTATACTTTAACCAGCAAATTTTGAAAGAATGAAAAAAGGGCTATAAATATAAAATATCCCACTGTAGAGGATGTACTAAGTATAATACTCTGATATATTTTCTTTTTCTTTAATCAATCCTGCTTTTGATATTCTAACTTGGTTTCTTTAGTCATATGCATTATTATGTGGAGAAACTCATGGAAAGTGCGAACTTGTATAATTTACTAGGTATCATAAATGTATTTAGTATGTAAATAGTATGTAAATTATGTCCACCTAACTAATCTACATTTCATATTATCCAACTTACTCTCGACGTATGGGATTGACCTTGCAAAATGTCTATGTAGACTTAAAAAATTACACCATATGAAATAACACTTTGTTAACTAATCATATATAATATTGAAAATTTAATATAATGAAATATAATGGCGTTAGGTGAACTAATCTATGAACATATAGGCAGAGTGACAGGGCAACGGGTATTGAGTGTTAAAGAAGAGGAACGACCAAAGATAGAAACCTCATTTTCAGCTAGGGGCAAGTTCAAAGGAATTGATGTTACAGAAACCACAACATATTGGAGTATTCCTAGACCTGGTGGAGTATTTTATGGTGAGGCACAAGGAGCAATAATGACTAGTAATGGCAATGAAATGGCAACTTATATCGCCTATGGAGTAGGACGTTTTAGTGGTCCGGGCGGAAGAATTAGCTTCCGTGGTTCTGTATATTATCGTACGTCTTCAACGGAAGGAAAACTATCCTCTATTAACAATCTCGTTGGAGTATTCGAATACGAGGTGGATGAGTCTGGAAGCAGTAGGGCAAAAGTCTGGGAATGGAAATAGAAGGGTTTAGTATCAATAATGGAGATCTCTATTCGTCCACTTCAAGAAAGTGACCTACCAGAAGCAGACCGTATATATAGACTAGCTTTTGGCACATTTCTTAATGTTCCAGATCCTAGCGTATTCTTTGGAGATGCTGATTATGTTAGAAGCCGCTTTCTAGCAGACCCATCTGCAGCGTATGGAGCAGAAGTTATTAATGATAGTAGTAGTAGCAGCGGTGGTGGCAAAAAGAAGCTTGTAGGTTCCAACTTTACAACTAATTGGGGCAGTGTTGGATTTTTTGGACCCCTGACAATACATCCAGAATTCTGGGCTAAAGGTATAGCCAAAAGACTATTGGAATCAACTATAGATCTATTTTCTAATTGGAATACTAAACATGCAGGGCTCTTTACATTTGCACAAAGCCCAAAACATATAGCATTATATCAAAAGTTTGATTTTTGGCCACGCTTTCTCACAACAATTATGTCAAAAAATGTAATTTCAAAGAACAAGAAGAATAATAATAATACAGCTAATTTGAGATGGTCAAGGTATTCTGAGTTATTTGGCAAGAAAAGGGAGTTAGACAATAAAAAACAACAACGAGGAGAAGAAGAAAATCAAGAAGAAGGAAAATATCTGGATGTTTGCAGTAGACTTACTCATGCTATTTATGAAGGATTAGATTTGAGGGTTGAAATTATGTCTGTTAGGAAACAAGAACTTGGCGATACAGTACTACTCTGGGATGATGAAAATACTAGTAATGATAATTATAGCAAGACACTTGTAGGAATAGGAATATGTCATTGTGGTGCAGGGTCTGAAGCTGGTAGCAATACATGTAATATCAAATTTGGTGCAGTTAAGCCAGGACCTACCGCTGAAAATAATTTTGACAAATTGCTAGATGCTTGTGAAGCATTTGCAGCAGAAGAGGGAATGTCACGTATTGTAGCTGGTGTCAACACAGGGCGGTATGAGGCTTATCGCAAGATGTTATCAAGAGGTTTTCAGATTGATATACTAGGAATAGCTATGCAAAGGTATAATGATCCTGGTTATAATAAACGTGGTGTCTATGTTATAGATGATTGGCGCTAGGATGTAATAAAAGTAATACCTAATAGCATTAGTATTCCTACATCTAATTAAATTACCATATGGTAATCTCCCTTAACAATTATTATGCTTATGTAAGAGCGTATAAATTGTAGTATACGAGCATAGAATACGGGTTTATTAGTTACAGCATATCTATTTTCACATAGTGATAAATAGAGTTGTACAAATCAGACAAATGTGATAATTTAGACCAATGCAACCAATCTTCTTCAGCTATCATATATAATGAAGAAAGAGATATCCTTAATAATAATTCGTTATTTGACCAGAAGATCAACTTGGCTACTGATGGTTCGAGTTCACAATTTGCAAATCGTTTAAGAAAAAAGATATCAAAGCATAATGCTTTGACTATTGCAAATTATATTCTTTCTATGAAAACAGAGGCTAATATATCACATCTATATAGTGAGGTTGTTATTAAAATATTAATAAAATTATCTGACTTTCATAACCACAGATCATTCAAAACTATGACTCGTGAAGATATATTGTTATGTCTTGATAGTTTACGCAAACCTGAATCTTCTGATCCAATGCATAGGTGGATCGGTACATACAATCTCTACAGATCCTGTTATTCTAGATTTTTCAAATGGCTATATTATCCATACATTGAACCTAAGGAAAGAAAGAAACCCCCTGTTATAGATAACATACCTAAGTTAAAGAGAAGAGAACAATCAATATACAAGCCTAGCGATCTTTGGACTGCAGAAGATGATCTTTTATTTCTGAAATACTGTCCTAGCAAGCGTATCAAATGTTATCATATGATGTCTAGGGATTTATCTTGCAGACCTCATGAGCTATTAAAGCTAAGAATAAAAGATATCGTTTTCAAAACTATGGGAAATTATCAATATGCCGAAGTTTTGGTGAATGGCAAGACCGGAAGTAGAAGCATTCCTCTTTTCAGTTCTATTCCTTATGTTAAGGATTGGCTCGATGAGCATCCGCATTACGGAAATCCAAATGCAGTATTTCTTTGTGCTTCTGGCAAAAGTTTAGGAAGAATTTTACGGGAGGGAAGTCTTGCCAGAATATATAGTCAATACAAGGAAAACTATTTTCCAAGGTTATTAAAAGACTCAGAGTTGCCATCAGAAGATAAACAGAGGATTGTTGAATTATTAAAAAAACCTTGGAATCCTTATATAAGAAGACATTCTGCTTTAACAGAGAAATCAAAGATATTGAAGGAAAGTACCCTTCGCCAGCATTCTGGATGGTCGCCTCGGAGTCAAATGCATCTAAAGTATTTACATTATTTTGGAAATGAATCAACTGAAAGTTTACTTGAAGCATATGGGATAGTAACAAAGGACCAGCAATTATCAGATGCATTGAAACCAAAACAATGTCCTAATTGCAATGAACCAAATAAACCTGATTCAAAGTTCTGCGGTAAATGTAGAATGGTGTTGACATATGATGCTTATAATGAAACTATAGAAGAAAAGCAAGATAAAGACAGAGAGGTTCAAGGTCTAAAAGAAGAAATGGTTTTGATGCAGCAAGCACAAAAGGAAATCCTGGATTTACTAAAAGACCCTACAAAGTTGTTAGATGTATTGAAGGAGAATTAAATAATATAAGTACACATGATAAATTCACTTATCAAGCTCTTTGAGCAACTCCTCAGTAAATTTCTTTTGGTTATTCAAATATTCCTTCATGATCTTCTTATCAATTTGATACCTATCAATAAACTCTTTTAGGTTATGGATGTCACTATTACGTTCTAGTGATTTAATGTATTCCATGGCCATATACAGTTTCAAATTCTTTACTTGTTCTTCTGTTCGCTGCTTTATAGTACTTCCCTCAAAATAGTTATTCTTAAGCGCGTATTCCATTGCTTTCTTTATCAGAAAATCTCGCTTTTCAGGCGTTTTAAATATCGCTTTAATGTTCGATAAATTCTCTCTATCAGGATGTCTTTGTCTTTTGTAATAATTTTCAAATTCGTCAAATGAGACTCCTAATATTACAACAGCAGCTGCTGCACCCTTTTCAGTTAATGTTAATGTCTTTTGGGTACGTGTTGCTTTCTGCTCTGACTCTAAATAATTTTCTTGCAGAAGTGATTGAGCACTTTTGAATACAGTAGGCTGTGCAAGTCCCAGAGACTTAGCTATATGGCTAACATTCTCCGACTTTGCTGTGCATTCAAATATGTGTTTCAATATCTTCTGCTGTAGTTCTCCTAATTCAGCAGTATAGCCTTCCATCTTGTTATATGCTATACTATACACTATACTTAAATATTGCTAGGAATAACAATAGTAATACAAATTGAATAATATCAGTTCAGATGTGCCTAACTCAAAAGGGGTTTTGGTACATTGTACTAACAAAGAATGTCGGTATAAGTGGCTATACAAAGGAAGAAGTATCTTTTATGCCTCTTGTCCTTGCTGTCGTCGTAACATAAGGATTACAGATAACAAAGTAGAATCACTACAATCTGACTCCGGCCGCGAACCT
>JAREAI010000153.1:0-10605 GCA_029240435.1 Nitrososphaeraceae archaeon
ATAATGACATAAAAGAAGATATTAAGACTACAATTGATTTTCCTTTGATGCGGTATCAAATGCAATTGAATTCATAAATTAATATCAGAGAATAAAGGGTACATGTTAACTACTAATACTTAGGGACTAAGCAGGTTTTTAATGGGTCTTATAAATCAAAACATACTTTTCAAGAATAGTCAATGAATATACTATTGATATAAGAATTTAATTCGTCTCTTAACTGAATAACCTTTGCTCGTTCATATCCATCAAGATTAGTATATAGTAAAGCATCTAATCCTTCTACAAGATATTGGATGTTTTGCAATGTTAGAAGGGTCCTGATATTAGTAGACTCTTCATTTAGTTGATAAATTCCTTGTTCTTCTTTACTGCTTATTGAGTGAATAGTATTTTTAGACAAGGTATTATATAATATTATATTATTTCTACTTATTATGAAGTTGTTTATTATTTTATTTTCCTATCAACTATAAAAAATCAACTATCAATATCTCTCCAATTGGCGTCTAAAGCTTCTGCTTGAATATAGAGACGCTTAACTTTCATAATATTATGGCATATACATTACAGAAAAGATAGTCCTATGTATAGTTCGACCAATTTTATATAATGACGGCATACATATATTATTCTCGGTAATTTAAGATTACCATAAAACTATCAGATTAAGAATTATCTTCCTTTTTATAATGGCAATGATATCCCTAAAAGAGATTAGGTTCGAGTCGTTTAATGAGTAGTCATAATGAATTTTCATACTTTGTAGAAATATGTGAAAATATTCGTTCAACGACTAGTAAGAATCTCAAAGTAAGCATTCTTTCTGAATATCTTTCTTGCTTGGATAATGATTCATTACCTATTGCCATTTTGTTCTTATCAGGTAGAATCTTTCCACGTGGCTCCAGACAGAATATAAATGTAGGATTTAGCATAATCATGCAATCCCTTTCTGAAATTGCAATGCTAGATCCAAGCGAAATTCAACAGATTTACCTCACACATGGCGATATGGGTGCATTATCAGAATATGCAGTATCAAAAAAGCATATATTTTCACTTTTTCGGCAACAGCAACTAACATTATGTTTTGTATATACTCAACTCAAAAAAATTGCAGATACTGTAGGCTCAGGGGCGGGTAAAAACAAGACAAAGATTCTGACAGGACTACTTATCGATATGTTGCCACTGGAAGCAAAATATCTAATAAAAATCATCAATGGCGAGATGAGGATTGGTTTGGTTGAAGGACTGATCGAAATTGCGATTGCGAAAGCATTCAATCAGAATATCAAAGTTATAAGAGAAGCTATGCTGGTTGCTGGAGATATTGCTCAAGTATCTATGTTGGCAAAGAGAAATTCATTGGATAAAGCGATAATAAAACCTCTTACTCCTCTAAGTTTTATGCTAGCTGATGTAATGTTTACTGCTGAAGAGATAATCAATTATTATGAAAAACCTTTGATTTGCGAGTATAAATATGACGGAATAAGAGTACAAATGCACAAGTTTGGACAAGAAATTAGAATGTTCTCTCGCAAGCTTGCAGATGTTACAAATGCATTTCCCGAATTGGCTGCTGCTGCATTGTCTGCGACTGCTACTACTACTTCTTCTTCTTCATCGTCGTCGTCATCATCAAACATAGATTTTATTTTAGATGGAGAAATAGTTGCTTTTCGAAATAACAAACCATTGCACTTTCAAGAACTCCAGAAAAGACTTCGCAAAAAGACTGTCACAGAGCAAATCATGGCAGAAATCCCAGTGATATATACTGTCTATGATATCATGTATTTTAATGGAGAGGCCAAAATCAAGAAACCCCTTAATGAACGAAAAGAAATTTTATCATGCATAGCATTCAAACAACCATTCATTAATTCAAGTTATAAGATAGTAAATTCAGAACAGGAAATTATTTCAATGTTTGGTGTCAGCAAAGATATTGGTCATGAAGGGCTGGTATTGAAAGAACCAGATTCGCAATACCATCCTGGCAAAAGAGGCAGATATTGGGTGAAGCTGAAAAAAGAACTTGATACAATTGATGCAGTCATATTAATTGCTGAATATGGCCATGGAAAAAGAGCAGGTACACTATCAGATTATACATTTGCTGTAAGAGACGAAAAGAACAATAATAAATTAAGAATTATTGGAAAGGCATACTCTGGTTTAACTGATGAAGAAATAGATGATATGACAAGTAAGTTAAAGTCACTTATGGTAAAGGATGAGGCATATAAGATAATAGTAAAACCGGAAATAGTTTTAGAAATTGCTTTTGATAGTATCCAAAAAAGTGATAGGCACGACAGTAGCTTTGCATTGCGTTTTCCTAGGATAAAAAATATACGCAACGATAAGACAGTTGCAGATATAGATACACTTCAAAAAGTAGAACAAATCTATAACAAGCAGGTTTATCTGATAAATAATAAAATTGATGTTCCTTAATTAAATGGCTTAAAAAATATATTCTTGAATAATAACTAGAAAAAAGAAAAGATATCTATCACTAGCAATGATAAAGACCCCTCTAAATCTATTTTTAATTTCTCTCTGATGATATTTCTCCTCAAGTTCACCCTCTTACAGATCTATCTTAATGTTGTAGAATATGTTATTATTTGGCAGGTAGTCAGAACTCCATTAAACAAGGACGAGTTTCTAATAGTGAAATGCATTTTAGCTATGATGGTGGAAGGATTTCAATAATTCATTCGTCAATGCTCTAAGTATTTTGACAATCTTGATTAAATGCAAGAGTAAAGCCTTTTTCTTGTTTTGGTTAGGAAAATTTGTATCGAGTCTGAGAGTCTTTTATTATCTCTGATTATAGGTATAATTATTATTATGATGACAAATTCTATATTTGCACAAGCGCAGCAAGACAATACAATAGGTATAAAGATCATATCGCCTATCACAGGTCAACAAGTACCAGCTGGCGAGCTTACAATATCAGGAATATCCACAGATAGTGCTGCTACTGATTGTACAGTATATGCTGATTGGAATAACCTAAAGCCGTTTCAAACTGCTACAGCAACAGGTCCAGGTGGAGTAAATGATTATTCAACATGGAATTTTACATACACACCTCAATATCACATAATTACAAATGGAACAAATGAGCTAACTGCTAAATTATCTTGTATTAGTAATCCTACTAATTTAACAAAATGGAATAGTGTAAATGTCACTGGAGAAGCTACTACATTAATAAAACCAGAAGCAGATGTAAAAATTACATCACCTGTTGCAGGTCAACAAGTTCCAATTGGTGAACTTACAATCACTGGTACATCTACAGATGATGCTACTACTGATTGTCAAGTATATGTAGATGTCAATGACCAAAAGCCATTTCAAAATACCACAGCAACGGGACCTGGTGGAGAAAGTGACTATTCAAATTGGAATTATAATTACATGAGAGACTATCATCTGATTACAGAAGGAACAAATGAGCTAACTGCTAAATTATCTTGTTTTGATGATAGTAATAGCGGTACAGCTAATTTAACAAAATGGAATAGTGTAAATGTCACTGGAGGATCTACTACTACTACTACTACATTAACAAAACCAGAAGATGTTGTTCCACCGTTTATATTTTCTATGCCGCCAGTTGAATAATATGTTGACAAGCCAGAGAGATTACATTTATTGTGTGCATTAATTCTTTAAGAAGCATTCTGAAAGATAATCCATTATATATCTCCCAATATGACATTAGAGAATTTACTAATTCACGTGTTCATCTACAAACTGCAAGTAAGTAAGAAATTTTCAGATTGTTGAATCAACTAACCATATATATCTCTCTATTAATACAGATAGCAAATAAGTAAAAATCATATTAGTAATAATATTCGGCTTTTAGATGCCAAAACAAATCTCAAGTTAGAAAAAATCTAGTTATAATTAATTCAGATGTGTATGCCTTTATTAATTGCATTTTTTGAAAAGATTTCTTTGATATAGTAACAATAGGTTATAACTCCCAAAGTTGCCTCTATATAGATAGTATCATTGATCTTTTATTGCTAATATTTTTGGTTAGCATTACATGTAAAATAATCCTTTATAATCTTAATATTGCATAACTGATCTAAACTTTGATTAGCAATCTTTAGCATCACGAGTGGACCACAGTTTACATCATCTGATGGAACTCAGATTTATTGGAAAAAAGATAATGGATTTGTTTATTCTACTATCACCTGACCTATCATATAAGGATGCAGAGCGCAATAGTAATCAAAGCTTCCTGCTTTGTCAAAAGTATGAGTGAAAGAACCACCTCCCATAACTATTCCAGAGTCAAATTCTCCGCTGGGCCCTGTATCTGCATTCCCAGAGGTTACTGTATGTGGAAGAGTGTCATCGTTTGTCCATGTTATTGTAGTAGATGTTTTTACCTTTGCTGGTGTTGGATCATAGAATACTTTGTTGTTAGGATTTGAAGAACCTGACACCATTGAAATATGTGTAGTAGGTGTAGTGGAAGTATCATTATCCATTAACGTCGTTACTTCTGTGTTATTTGTGTCTGTAATGTTAGTTGCCAATGTGCTATCCTTACTCAAAGATATATCTTCAGCTCTTTCTTGAATTTCTTTAGATTCTGTTGTTGTTGTTACATTATGTTGTTGTCCTTCTTCTACTTCTTCTTCAAACTCTTGTTGTGAATAGTTAATTACTTGTGGTTTTTGTAATCTCTTTTGTAGTTCATACTGCCAATCGAACATAGAAACAGTTTCTGTTAATGCTGAAGAAGAAGCATTAGTAGGAGAATGACTAGCTAAAGTATTACTTGAATTTGATATTTGATGTCCGCCGTGCATACTACTACTACTATCTTTAATAACATTCTTATCACCATATGTTCCTGATGTTCCTATCACATTTATCTGCCCCATATTTCCCCTTTCTTCTTGTATTCCATGACTGTGAAACAAATAAGTGCCTGGATACTTCCATTTAGCTTCAACTATTGATGCATCACCTGGTGCTATTGGAATAGTCTGTACGTGTTGTGGTTCATTATCCCACAACCCTGAGGGATATGCCATAAACGTGGTACTATGAAGATGGAAAGGAGCAGGTATTGTGGTTCCTATATTAATTATATACATTCTAAGTAATTCGCCATGATTGATTGTAATTGGATTTCGCATATACTGATCAGCATATCCATTGATAAGATAATAGTCTGCTTCAAATCCTAATTGATCCTCAAGATCATATTCACTCATCACCATAACAAGTTCCTTTGCAGGTGGTGGTAATGGCTTATCTTTTGGATCCACAATTAAGGCACCGTACATGCCCATTCTTATATGAAGAGATGTAGGAGGAGCATGGCAATGATACATTAATGCACCTGCAGGTTCACCTGTAATGTTGTAAAGATAAGTTTGATTAGGCATTACTTGTGGTAGTACACCATCAGCTGTATCATCGTGATTTCCATGGAAGTGTATTGTATGGGGTATTGGTGATTTGTTTATGAACTTTATAGTTACATTTTCGCCTTCTGTAAGTCTTATTGTAGGAGCAGGAACAGTACCATTAAATGTCCAAGTTTTTACTCTTTTTCCCGGTGCAATTTCTATTTCTGCATCTTCTGCTACAAGTGTGATTTGTCTATCAGGATTTGAGGCTGGATTTAATTTGCTGCTCATGTTATTATTATTACTACTCTGAGCCAATGTATAGACTACTAAACTTGTACCGATACTAATTATTACTACAATAGCGCACAAAGCTAATCTGAACAGTTTTATTTTATGATTAGAATTTCTATTTGTTTGATTTGACATTGTCCAGAACATAAGAAATTTTCATTTCGCACTTATATATCAAACTAAATAGAAATATTCTATCAATAAAATATGCACAACCATCTTTCTGGAATTGTGGTACTTGTGATGATAACACCTGTTGTAACAATAAGATCATGCTGAATTGTATTAATGTGTGAAATGAAAAACATATCATAAGATACCTTTCTATCTTTTGATATGTTAAATGAGTTTCAAAATGGCGTCCATTCATTTTCCTCCTTTATACTGACTATTCTAAAAGATGGAATCATTCTGCCCATTAGTAAAAATCACCTTGTTGGTGGAGTCAACTGCATGAGGTCTCTTTCTGACAATGAGAATCTTCTGCTGCTGTTCTTACTAATACCATCATTATGATGACGGTTTTTGTGGTTTTGTTTGTTGTTGTTGATGGTTTTCTTAGTGAATCTATAATTTCTTTTATCATCCTTTCTCCTTCTTCAATTTTAATTTGCGGATCGCATACAAACATATTCAGCAAATCTGAAATCAATATTACTTTTGCTTCTAATTGCTGAATAACCCTAGGTAATTCGTATATGATCAAGTCTGCCAATTGGTAAATTGTAAACGCTCGGCTTATGACTATACTCTGCAAAACCTTTTTTATGTCTAGTCCATACTGCCGTGCAAAATTTACACACCGATAAAATGAGTCAGAACTATTGTTTTTTCCTCCAGCATCAATAAAGATGACTTTTGCAAATTCTAATAATTCACGCTGTCTTTTTATGATTAAAGCACGAACGCATAGTCTCATAAGAATTGCGTTTGCACATCTTGCTTCGCCGATAATACATACACAGTCTGCAGTTGTGAGAGTAATAGAGGAATCTATCTTTTCAATATCTAAAGTTAGTATTCTTCTTCTATCTTCAATATCATAATAGGCTGTTTGAAATTTTGGAAATAATAGCTCTTCTGATGTTCTCCTTGATAATAGCGAAGATGATAAATGCTGCTGCTGCTGCTGCTGCTCTTCAATACTGTTATGTTCTTTTAGTTTCAACTTTCTTATTAAATTCTTAGATGATAGTAGAGAACCACACTTTAGACATTGTTCTGTTGCTGTTGATGGCATTAATACTAATTTTTTATTATCAATAATGCTTTGTTCTTCTTCTTCTGTTTCCTTTAGAAGTACACCACATTTTGAGCAAAAATATTGCAAAAGTTGATGATTGTGCTGTTGTTGCTGACGACCACTGAACCTCATTAGGGAACTGATTTACCGTATAGTACCTAATAAATATTGTATTATTAGGTACATATATAAATCTCATTTTATAGATTATCTCTTTCTTTCCCCTCTTACTAACTATCTACTAAATTTAAGCTTCCATATTAGAATCCTGCACTCATTTGTCTCTACTGCTACTTGACAGAACTTTGCAATCCATTCTGACAATGCAAGTATTTAGGAATCGCTAACATTATCAACCTACCATTTCCTGTTTTTCATTTCTTATCCACACTTTTATACCAATACTAATGCCAACAACTACTATCTTGAATCTTCAGACTCTATATACCACCTATATAGGTCGTATGGAGGAACCTATACTACCATAAGGTATAATAAATGAAATTCTTTAGATGGTTAATACTATTCTAATATGTCTCCAGACAAAAGAGCTCCAAATTTTATTCTCCACCATATTATTATAAGCAATAATATTGTCGTAGATACTTGGTATAAAGTATGAAAAGGTTTAGCCAGTTCAAGTTAAAAATAGAACTGATACTATTGTTTGCTGTTGGAGTAATTCTTCTTCTTGATTATGCTTTTCCAGCTTATTATAGTGTTTTACATGTACAAGCACAACTACAACAACAACAGCCATCACCAATAATAGGTGTAAAAGTCACATCACCCATTGCCGATCAAGAAGTACCAACTGGCGAGCTTACAATATCAGGAATATCCACAGATAATTCTACTACTGATTGTACAGTATATGCTGATTGGAATAACCTAAAGCCGTTTCAAACTGCTACAGCAACAGGTCCAGGAGGAGTTAATGATTATTCAACATGGAATTTTACATACACACCCCAATATCATATAATTACAAATGGAACAAACAATCTAACTTCTAAATTATCATGTGTTGATGATAGTAATGGCGGTACTGCTAATTTAACAAAAAATTATAGTATAAATGTAATTGGAATAGCAACAACAAGAGCAGAAGCAGCAGCAATATCTACT
This sequence comes from Nitrososphaeraceae archaeon, assembly GCA_029240435.1. Classification (GTDB taxonomy): domain Archaea; phylum Thermoproteota; class Nitrososphaeria; order Nitrososphaerales; family Nitrososphaeraceae; genus JAJNBK01. Next base: position 8,083 of record JAREAI010000153.1, read on the forward strand.
CAGGGAGAAGTACAAAAGCAACAACAATCCTCTGCTATAGATAATAACAATAGTCTTACAAAGGGAATTTCGAATGCAGACAATAATGCTACTACTACTTTAGATAATGAAACTAAAGTAGTAGTAGAAGAAATACTAACAGGAAAAAATAACATTTCTAAACCCTCAATTCCAATGCCTATCGTTGCAGAAAGTTATCTCAATCCTAATACGGTTAATGTAAATATTACATCACCTCTTGCAGGTCAACAGGTTCCTGCTGGAAATCTCACAGTTACTGGAATATCATCTGATAATTCAACGACTGACTGTCAGATATGGCTTGGTTGGAATGAGCAGAAGCCATTTCAAACTGCTACAGCAACAGGTCCAGGTGGAGTAAATGATTATTCTAGATGGAATTTTACATATACACCTCAATATCACATAATTACAAATGGAACAAATAACCTTGCTGCACAAATATCTTGTTTTAATAGTAATACACTTGCTAATATTACGAAAAGTTATAGTGTAAATGTCACGGGAATAATAGAGTCGTCTGGACAATCAGCATTAGCAGCACAGAATGTTTCCCCTTCTTTACCTTCTGTCAAGATAAACAATGATGATGATAATAGAACAGCAACAACTCCACCACCACCACGACAAATCATTCCTTCTGTTCCAACAACATCGCCACTTCCTTTACAACCAGCTATAAAGGATGACGAAGAGAAAGAACAGACGGAAGAAGAACCTGAGCCAGAATCAGAACCTGAGCCAGAATCAGAACCTGAGCCAGAATCAGAACCTGAGCCAGAATCAGAACCTGAGCCAGAATCAGAACCTGAGCCAGAATCAGAACCACAACCTACTACATCACTAACAGAAGATGATAAAACAGAAGAAGATACAGATGAGGAAGAAAATCCTAGTGAACAAGGAAAGGAGGTAGAAGAGATACAAGAGGAAGAAGAAGTACAAGAACAGCTACAACAGATACTAGAAAAAGTAGGAAAGGTAGAAGAAGAGGTACAACAAGAGGTAGGAAAGATAGAAGAAGATATACTAGAAGAAGTAGAAAATGGCCTAAGATAAGAATGATAATGATGTCATTGTACTATCACAAGAACAAACCTAATGTCATGGCCACATATATAGAACAACAGCTTCCCTCTTTTATTACCGATTTATTTAAAATGCAGCTGGATAGCAATGGTCCTAATATCTTCTTTATTGTTAGTAGCAAAGATATTTTTCAACTATATTGAAATTATCTTATTATACTTTGTATTTGAAATATACATGAATTAGTCTTCTTTCTCTTAGAGAACTCATACCCAAAGAAGATCATTATAGAACATATGATGTAATTATTTTCTGCAAGTTCGGATTTGTATAGGCAGTCAGTATAACTTTAATCTAACATCTTATATACATCAATACTGTAATAGTAGTATCGAAATAACACGAAAAATATCAAAACTGAAGTAATTTATGGTGTTGACAACGTAATTAATGCAGAGGTACAATTATTCTCTAAAGCAAAAACAAAAATTGATACCTGCATGAATTATACACGACCACCATTAGCTATTTTAATTGAGCCAATAAAGAAAGCTTTTCTTGATGCTAAAAGTAGAGATGTAAGATTAAGATATCTTACTGAAATTACCAAAGATAATATCGATTATTGCAAAGTGCTAACTACAATTGTTGATGATCTACGCCACTTAGATGGAATTAAAGGCAATTTTATGATAAGCGAAATGGAATATCTTGCCCCTTTAATTTTATATGAGAAAGGAAAGATAGCCTCACAAGTTATATACAGTAATGCGGAGGAAATTGTAGAACAGCAGCAATATATCTTTGATACTCTTTGGAGAAAAGCAATACCGGCTGAGCAAAAGATTAGAGAAATAGAAGAAGGAATAGAACCAGAGATTATAGAGACTATTCGAGACCCTGTTGAAATACAAATGCTTGGTTTTGAGCTTGTAAAATCTGCTACATATGAAATATTGGTAATATTTTCTACAGCCAATGCATTCCACCGTCAAGAGCGGGCAGGTATGATAAAATTGTTTAAAGAAGCAGCAGCAGGACGTCGTGTTCAAATTAGAATCTTGACACCTATAGATGATATAATTAAAGAGAAGGCACAAAAATTCAAAGAAGAAGAACAACAACATCAGCAGCATCATCATCATCAAATTGACATTAGAAATATTGAATATCCTTTACAAACTAAAGTTACGATTTTCAATAGGCTTGGCAACATATTCTAATAGCAAGCCAACAGTTTTGTCTTATGTAACAATATTTGATACTCTATGGAAACAGGTTGACTTGTATGGAGAATTAAGAGATTTATATCAACAACTCAAAATTCATGATAAGATGCAAAAGGAATTTATCAATATAGCAGCTCATGAGCTACGTACTCCTATTCAGCCGATACTTGGATTGGCTGAAGTTCTTAGTTCAAAAAGAGGAAGAATAGAACAATATAATGAATTAATAGATGCCATTATCAGA
>JAREAI010000154.1:0-6243 GCA_029240435.1 Nitrososphaeraceae archaeon
TGTCTTTGGTTTTATGTTAATGAATGAATCTAAAGCTTTTATCCTCTGTTTCTTTTAGAAAGTTATCTATATCTATTATGATATTTGAATAATTATGTAGTAACTCAGAATTCGGGAACACAGTGTATGTCGTGTATTTTGTTGCTGAAAGGGGTGTGGCAGATATCAACCAAATATTTTTATGGTTTGGCTGCAAGAATTCCAATTGTGATGTTTTATTCAAATCCATCATCGTCTTATCCTTTATAACTTGAATAATAATTGATTTATCAGGCTTTATCTTTAGACTTTGTAAATTTGGTATAATTACATCAAGAATCAGATCATTTTTAACTCGGATTTTTCTTTCTGATGGTAACGTACAAATTGTCAGCATAAAATGAAGAAGTACCTCGCATAATGTTGCAATTGTTATATTATAATCATCATCATCATTTGATTCATAAGTTAACTTTGTAATACATTCACTCATTATTTTATCAATATATTTTTGCGATGATTCAATGCTTGAATTGATCTTTGCTTGAATTTTTTCCTTTCCTATGTTTTCTATCTCCGAGTATAGGATTTGTTTAATTTTCTCTCCATTAGCTAACATTTTAATTAACTAACGTGATGGTGAGGATAAGATCTTGGTAGTAGCTATTATAGGATTTCTTTGCTCTTCAGTAAGACCATCTTTCCATGCATCTGGAAGATTCTGGACCCAACCGTTGTATATAACAGGAATAGCAAGTACCCCTTGTCCACCTGTTCCTGCTAATCCAGCTATGGTATCATCCATCTGAGTTTCCGGAGAAGCAATTAGAGCCACTCTGCCTACAATCATTGCATCACTTGGATCGCCATCATTGTTAGGATCTCCATCTACGACGATCATATCATTAGAGAATGAGCTTGAAACATAAGCGTAGTAACCTCCATCCTTCTTCGCTCCAAAGTTTACTCCATGGCATCCTGCACTACATGGTAAGGATTTTACAAGTTCATCAGTTTCTGTATCCACTATGGTAATAGTTCCACTTCCAGTGTTTGCAGTTACCATATATTGTCCATCTGGGCTTACTGGAGTCTGGATCGGTAGGAAACCGATAGGTCCGCTTATGTTTCCTGAAATCGGATCGTAGTTTTCTAAGAGATTGATTTTTTTGAGTAGGGAAGCATTAGCAGTATCTATTACACTAATTGTGCTGTCAAAAAAGTCTGCCACATAAGATTTACTTCCATCAGGTATCATTCCTACAGCTATAGGGCCGGATCCTATCTTCACTTTTCCTATGATCTTGTTTTGTTTCATATCATAAATTGTTGAGGTGCCGGCAAACTCATCTGGCGTTACCATATATCTATCTCCAGCATCCATCCAATGTCCGTGCGGATGAGCTGGATCTTGTCCAGGAAACTGCATTGTAATTACTTTTTTTAAGGACTCACCTTTTGGACTCAATACAGCTACTCCTTGTTCGCCATGCAATGCTATATAGAGTTCATCTGTAGTTGTGCTTGTCATTACATGCGAAGGATCATCTCCTACATCAATATTCTTGATAAGTTCTCCTGTAGTTCTATTAAATATTGTTGTCTTGTTATCAAACCACTGAGTTTGATATATGAGATTCTGATCTCTGTCAGTCCACATATTGTGTGGATTATTCATGTTTATTTCTGGTAATGCAACTTTTTTGGTTACTTCCCATGTAGTGGTGTTGACAGCAGTTGCAGTACCTGGTTTTGTCTTGCTTGCTGTCTTTTCGAATTGAGTATCTATCCAAACTTCACCAACTCCAGAAATACTGGGGTTATTTAATTGATCTAATGTCAAATTCTGTCCATATCTACCTTCCAGAACATCTTTGAGATTTACTACAGTACCATTTGTTATTCTAACATCCACATTAGGATAAGATACATGCCATGGATTTGTTAAAGTATAATCTTGCCAATTACTCGGAGCTGTGAATGTAAAGAAGATTTTCAATAGTCTTGTCGCAAGATCACTACTTGTAGGTATCGTAATACCATTTATCAATGTGATTTCTTCACCAAGATCTAATCCAGTAGTGGACGGATCATCAGCTATTACCGCACCTAACATGAATGGATGTAGCTTACACGCAAATACATAAAGTCCTGGATCTTCAAGCTGAACTATAGCTCCACCGGCATAGGCAGTAATTTCATCAAAAGGCATATTTGTCGCACCTTTGGGATGGACTATACTTGTTACTGTATGTACTCCACTTACATCAGACATCATGAAATTGACTTTTCCTGTTTTGTTAATTACTGCAAGAGATTCAGTTCCCGTTTGTGTAATATCTCCAGCTAAATTCTTGAACCATTTACCTGGCTCATCACTAAGTTCAAATGATGCAAAGTTTTTATTTGGTGATGATCCTCCTGGGCTGGCTATATTAATATTCGGATCTCCTAATATCACTCTAAGATTTCCGGTCATACCAGCCTCCATGTGTGCAAATACATGACAATGATATTGCCAATTTCCTGGCCCTACTCCGTCACCTGCATCGATTACAAATACGTGGCTTTGGCCAGGGATTATTTGTTTTACATCTATAATATTATTGGTACCAGGATCTATCCACCTGTGAGCATGAAAATGGAAAGTATGTTGATGACCTGTTGGATTACCTGCATGGCCTATACCCAAGACATGAAAACGTATCTTTTGGTTTTGTACAGCTATCAATTCAGGATTTGTCCACAACGGATTCTGTATGTCATTTCTCTTTTTGTCAATTTCCATACCCCAGAATGTAGAACCAACCATGAATAGGACTATGTCTTTGTCAATATTATCTAGAGATAATTGCTGGATGTGACCATCTACTAGAGCATCGACCGTATTATTCTTGGGATTAACAATAACTGCACCAAATAAGCCATTTTCTCCCATTTTACTATCATCTATGTACAGAAAAGTTCCTGGTCTTGATGCGGTAAATTCTTCATTAGATATAGTACCATTTAGATTTTTAATCTTAACCTCTACATTGTCACCTTCATTAACAACTACTGTTGGGCCTGGTATAGTAGCTAATTTGCTATATCTAGACGTCAAATCAGTCTGAGATGAACCGTTATGTACAACATGACTAATTATTTTATATGCAGGCTGTCCATCTGGCAAAGTTATAACCTGCATTTCAATTTGGTGCTGCATTAGAGTATTGACATTTTCGTTAGTTGGTAATGAAAAATCGGTAGAAGATAATGAACCAGCAGTGGAAGTAGAAGTAGAAGTAGAAGTAAAAGATAAGGACGATACAGCATCAAATACCCCTTTGTTACCATCCGCCTTGTTACCTGCTGGTAAAATACCCTTTGCTATCTTCTCTCCAGATGCTGATCCAATATGTAAACTAAATGAAGTTGATAACGAACCAGTTACGATCATTAATATCATAAGGAACATTATGGTAGTTGTTGTAGTAGATTTCAACAATTTTGATTTGCTATTTTGTTTATTCATAATTTTTTCACCTACTTCCTCATTATATTTCTCCATCACTATCTTGCAGTTTTGGTGATGGTCCAGGAATACTAGAACTATTAGTACCATTGGTAACCACTTCAAACTTTCCCTTCATTCCTGAGAGTAAATGTGTCTGCATACTATCATAATATGATGAACTCTTATCAGCGCTAATAGTAAATACATGATTTTCTAGTGGACCTATATTTTCCATACTAATTGTTTTATTAGTTCCAGGTTTCAACCACTTATATCCATCTAACACGAAATGATGAAAATCTGAACCAACTGATTGGATATGAAATCTAACTATATCATTTTTTGTTGCTACTAACGTGGGACCCACCCACAGGGGGGTCTGTTTTCTGTTACCAGTATTATCTATTTCTACACCCCAAAATGCATCGTCAGTTACAAACAAAACAAATTCTTTCTTAATGTCTTGTATATCCACCTGCTTAGGAGTTCCATTCACTAAAGCATTTACTTTTCCATTTGCTGGATTAACTATCACAGTTGAAAAAAGACCATTAATTTCTACCCCATTCATATGCGTGCCTGATGGACCTTTTCCAAATGTATGATCATGCCAAGGCCATGATCCTGCTGTTCCCATTCCGGCAGTCCATATATATGTTACCGATTCTGCGGGAGTTGATCCTTGATCCGAAACTTTATTTGTCAACTTTAATGTTCCATCACTTGTATTCGTGTAATGTACTCCATGTGTATGAATACTCACTGCTCCACGACCTATCTCATTGACCAGAGTCAACCTTGCTATATCTCCTTCTGTAAGAACGATTGTGGGTCCGGGTATTATTGGCTGGTCACTATATCTTGATGTAATGTCTGTTGTTGTATTATTCTGTTTATCAATAATCTTATATTCCAACATTTTATAGGCAGTATGTTCGCTAGGTAACTCTACCGCAGCCATCTTTATCTCATGAAGTAGCGGTAATACTTGCTGCTGCTGACTGCCATCTGCCTTCTGCTGGGAGATGGGTAATGGTAAAGCATACGATAAAGATTGACTTATGGCAGAAAAGCATACAATAGTTGCAACAGTAAGCACAACGACATAATGGATAAATGATCTATTTATTGCGATCACCACAACGATTGCCAAGATATAGCATAATAATAAGTAGGTTTAGAGTGCAATCATCTGCAATTAATCTTTTTGATATATTATAGATATGCTAAGAAGTTTATTATCAATTAGACTTTTTAAGATATGGCAGATTTTCTTGCATCTTTCAATCTTTAAATAGCGTTATTTATAATTAAATCTTAGTACAATATATAATAAGAAAATATAATACATGATAGATTGAGTACTGACAATACCAGTAAGAAAACCGTCACTATGACATTTAGATTAGATGAAAACTCTGTACAAAAATTAAGAGAAGAGTCAGAATATCGACAAATAAGCCTTAATACACTTGTGAATCAGATTTTGAGACGATTTGTGGAATGGGATATGTATGAATCTAAGCTTGGTATGATACCGCTTGCAAAACCAATAATTGTTGAATTCTTCCAGAAAACGAGTCGCGAAGACATAGTAGAAATGGCTAAGAGGATAGGAAAGAATGTCGTTAAAGAAATTGCATTATTTATGAAGGGCAGAATAGATGTAAACACATTCTTAGCATGGTTTGAAACCAGGATGAAGACATCATCTATTGAAATAACTCACCATAGATTAAAAAATAATGACAACAAGTATTCTTATATAATCAAACATGATCTTGGAGAGAATTGGTCATTGTTTCATAAAATTATTTTAGAATCAATATTTAATGATGTATTAGGAAAACACATAGATAATATTGTAATATCCCCTACTATGCTTAGCTTTGTGTTTGAAGACTAATTTAATCATAATTTTATATTATATATGTTGATTTCTTATTTATATTGAAATTCATAGTAATGAGAAACGTTACACAATACATATACAAAATCTGCAAAAACCATTATTTATAGATCTATGTGACAAAGAATGATAATCTGATCCTACATAATACCACAATCGATCTAAAACAAGATCATCTAATAGTAAGAAAAAGGTTTAGAGAATTAATTCAAAAGTGTTATTATAAACTGCATAAAATGTTTTATTTATAACCAAGAATAAATCTTGATTGGGCCAAATCTAGGGTACTTCTATTTGGATATTCGAAAACTTGATTTGTTTTATTGTCGTACTAGTAATGTTATATATCTCTCTAGATTTCTTCTTTATAGCGATTAAGTTGTTTTTGACTTATAACAATGCATTAATCAATGAGCATGTGGTGGAGGCACACTACCTTTGGCTAATTCTTCATTAAATGTTCCTGCTGCTTTTTCATGATATTCTAAACTAGACTGGTCTACCTTGATTGCTTGTGGGGGACATACCGAGACACATGCCATACACCATATGCAATCATGTTCTCTTATAGGATCTGATTTATCAGTATAGTCCTTTCGCCCTTCTCTAGCATGATCTTCTCCTGTTCCAGCACTGGTAGCATTTACCATTTCTACAGCTGGTATATACCGTTTTCTGTTCTATACCATTGGAAAACCTGAACAGGACAAGCTTCAATACAAGCACCGTCTGCATAACAAGAATCCCAATCAACAGCTACCATAGTTCCATGCACACCTAATGGAACATATTCTTCTCCTCTTGCTTTGTATGCTTCTTGAACTTCTGAATTTGTTGCTGTTTCAGCATCAGATCTACC
>JAREAI010000155.1:0-6143 GCA_029240435.1 Nitrososphaeraceae archaeon
GGTATTAAAGCAATAGAAATTCTATCATCTTTTGCATTTACTACAGTCAGACTTATGCCATCTATTGCTACAGATCCTTTAGATACGAATGAGCCTGAATATTCTTTATCTTCAATTCTTATCCACATATATGTCCCTGTCTGAGTTGTAATAATTTCGTCAATTATCCCTGTACAATCTACATGGCCGAGAACGATATGTCCTTCCAATCTATCACGTAGACGTAAGCTTCTCTCAATGTTTACCTTATCTCCACTCTTGACTAAACCAAGACAAGTACGTTTGATAGTTTCATCTACTATCTCAAAATCAGCTGTTCCTTTGGATAACTTTGTAATAGTTAGACAGGCTCCATTGATGCTTATGCTATCGCCAACCTTCATACCCCTACTTATCTTTCCAAGGGATAATGTTAGCTTGACATCAGCTTTCTTGTTCGTGTCATTAATTTTACAAATTGATTTTACCTCGACAACATCTTCGATGATGCCTGTAAACATAATTTTTCTTATATATACTTCATTCATCCAAGCTAAAAAACATAACACATTCCAATATAATAGAAGGAGATATGAATGTCAGAATACTAATTCACTTAATTTTATTGACTTTATCGGCAATTCTAAACGAGTTTAGTTTTCTATGCCATAATTAATGAAAAGAAAAAAATATACTTCTTCCAGTACATGTCTATAATGTCCAACCGTAACTTTCTGTTTTCAATATAACATTTTAGTTTATGTAGTAGGCAATGATCATCATAGATGTAAGATTATAATTTATGTAAGCTAATGCAAGTATCTATTCAGTTAGAATCCCTACGATAGTATATCTGAATAGGAAACTCAAATTGAATTTCAAATTTATTCAGAAATTGGTTGGTTGGGTTTGTCAGAAGCAGTAATCAAACAACATCAAACAATTAAAGAATTCAGATATAAAAAGAATTTTAATTTTTATTTTCAAAATTAAATATATCCATATAAACTAGATGATCTTTGTATTACATTTAAGATATGTCTCACCAAGTTCCAATGCTTTGATTTTGTTCCTGACAAAAATTGTGTCACTCATCTCGAATTCTAATATATTAATAACAGCTTTCACTATAGTGATTATTGAAATAATTTAGAATGTGCTGCATTCTAGATTTGTTCAGCCTTTCAACTATGGATTTATGCCTTTTGGCCTGCTAACTATACTATTAATATGCTATATAGAGGCATGAAATAACGTATATGATATAGCAATAGTAGATAAACTAACAAAAATTGAATATTACGGTCAAAAGATTGTATCTATACAGTCAAATTATTAGACATAGAATTTTAACCTACAGTAAGGCCATAGATCAAATTTAATCAAATTTAATCCATTACAGGACAGAAAGATATACATTAAGATGTATTTAAGATCTATATTTAATGCAGGGAGCCCTACAGTCATCATAATGCATTACTAATATTATAACAACTATTTCTTTCGACAATGTATATGATGCATAGGACGAATATGCGAAATCTTAATTTTTCATCAATGTAGTCTAACATTCATATAACTCCAATGACAAACATACATCTCTTAATGTCCTCAGAAACAGAAGATATTACTCAGTACAAATGGGGAGTAGCTCACATCTTCAGTAGTTATAATAATACTCTTGTCCACATTACAGACACTAGTGGTGCAGAAACGATTTCATTTAGCTCAGGTGGAAGGCATGTGACAGCGGATAGATATGAATCATCTCCGTATGCCGCAATGAAATCTGCGGTAGCATCCTCTGATGCTGCCAAGGCTAAGGGAATCAATGCTTTGCATATACGAGTAAGAGCTGTTGGTGGAGTAGGTCCTAGAATTCCAGGTCCAGGAGCTCAAGCAGCAATTAGAGCCTTGGCAAGAGCCGGCTTTAGAATTGGCAGAATTGACGATGTTACTCCAGTTCCTCATGATACTACGAGAAAGCCTGGTGGAAGGAGAGGAAGAAGAGTATAATATCCTTCTCTTATTGCATAAATTAAATTTGGTCTTTACACATTTCAAGAAACATTACCTTGTTCTTGGTAAAGATTACAGCAAAATACTACTCTAAGTTTATGGCGTCTTTTTGTCATTCCACTACTGTATAATAATAAAATTCTTGGGATTCCTTGATTTTATATTAGTTGCTCTTTACCAACATTAAACTGTTCTTTTTCTGATTAATAAACTAAAAAGTTAATTTTGTATTTCGCAAATAGACAAAGAAATTATCATACACCTTCTATCATATTTATAGATTCTGTCCAATTATCATTTTTTGATTTGTTCAATTTATAATATTCTATTAGTATAGTTAAAGAATTATTATAAAATACTTCAATTTCATTAAAAGAAACTTATTGTTTGCATAGCATATGATCGCTTGAAGGTTCAATCATCATCAACGGTAAGTACCCAGCAATACTTTGATAAGTATCTATTTGAATAGAGTAATCAAAAACTAAAAATTTTAATAATACATCGAAATATTTCGCATCTATTCATAATAGGAGAAATATAATATTCAACATTCAATTGTAGAATGCAGAGTCTATAAGAGGGACAGCAATCACAGTAGTATCATTCTTTTTTTCTTATTTCTGAAGAGATTTTATTTATGCTTTGCACATGCTGTTTTTTATAAAACAGAAAAAAATTACATTATTTTCATACTTCCAGCCTCTTGACTTGTCACTATTGCCTAAAGTGAGATTATATAAAAATTTTTTTCAACGAACTATGCATTCAAAAATACATTGTCATCTTAGAATCAGCTTCAAAATTAGTAGTTGGGAATCAAGGATAACCGGGTATTATTAGCTAGCGTCGTCAGTCATATCTTCATTCTGCTGTTTCAGTTTATCTGATAATGAAACTAACTTTCCATGATCTTCAATTTTGATACTAGTATTAACTCTAATTTTCAATCCAATAGATCGGAATAAAGCAAGTAATTCTCCACCTGAGATTCTTTGACTTATCTCACCTGCTTTAATCAATTCTATAATTCTTGCAAGTATTGCTTTTGTCTGATAGGGATATTGGGATTCTGCAAGTTTTAAAACCTCTTCTCCTCTGTCATATAGATAGGTCGATATTATTTCTCTATCATTCTCTTTTTGAGGTGTTGGTTCTTGTTCCCTTTTTTTTGCCTTTTCAAATGCAGCAGCCTTGTCTCGTAGTTCTTTCATCTTTCTGGCCTTGATAATAGCTATATCTGGATCTTCTTGTGACACTACCCTTTTATCACTCCAATTGGGATTAATCTTACTACTTTAGTCGCTATTCCAAGCGAATGTGAAACTTCTACAACTGCATCTACATCCTTATATGCATCAGGTGTCTCTTCCACCATTCCTTCCTTTGTAAGTGCCTTTACATAGATACCTTTTGATTGCAGCCTGCTTCTTACATCTTCTGCAGTATAACTTCTCTTTGCCGCAGACCTTGACATTGTCCTACCAGCACCATGTGCTGTTGATCCAAAACTTAAATCAAGAGAATTTCTATTTCCTAGAAGAATCCAGCTTGCAGTTCCCATAGAGCCCGGTATAATTACCGGCTGACCAATATTGCGATATTTATTGGGAATCTGATCCATTCCTGCAGGAAATGCTCTTGTAGCTCCTTTTCTATGAACAACTAAATCTTGCATACATTCGCCTTCCACCTTATGGCGCTCCAGCTTGGCAATATTGTGAGATACATCGTAAACTAGTTTCATATCAAGCTGTTCCTCGGTCATATTAAATACTTTTTCAAAAAGTTTTCTTGTCCAGTGTGTTATCATCTGCCGGTTACACCATGCAAAATTTAATGCCGAGAACATTGCCTTACGATAATCTTCACCTTCTGATGAATTATTCGGAACACATGCAAGTTCTCTATCCGCTAGTTTCATTCCATACTTTCGCACAGCGATTTCAGAGATACGTAAATAGTCGCTGCATACCTGATGTCCAAATCCCCTCGATCCGCAGTGAATTAGAACAGTTAGCTGTCCTTCTTTATTGATACCCATACTTTCTGCAGCTCTTTCATCGAAGATTTTGTCTACCTTCTGTATTTCAAGAAAATGATTGCCTGAACCTAAGCTACCTAATTGAGATGTGCCACGCTTTCTTGCTGTCTCTGAAACCTTTGCAGAATCAGCACCAATTATTTTCCCACTTTCTTCACATACTTCTGCATCTTCTTTCCAGCCATATCCACGATCAATAGCCCAATGCACACCTTCTACAAGCAATTCATCTAGTTCAGATTTTGTCAACTTAACAGTTCCTTCGCTTCCAACACCTGACGGGATCGAGCTAAAGAGTCCGTTTACAAGATCTTTTAATTTTGGTCTTAGATCTCTTTCGAATAAGCCCGTTCTAATCAGTCTTACGCCGCAATTAATATCATATCCAACCCCCCCTGGACTTATTATGCCGTGTTCTAGGTCAGTTGCAGCGACTCCTCCTACTGGGAATCCATAACCTTCATGTCCATCTGGAAGAACTACAACGTGTTTTCTCACGCCAGGTAATGTAGAGACGTTTACTGCCTGATCAATAGTTCGATCAATAACCATTTTAGAAATAAGACTATCATTAGCATAAATCGTAACCGGAACATTCATTCCTTTAGATGTGTCTTTTTCAATCGTGAATTCAAAGTCATTTATTTTTCTAACTCGATGGTTACCACTTTTTGTTACTAATTCACTCATTATACGATTTGAATTTGAGCCGTAGTTATTATAAGCCTTACCTTCGAGATATCAAGCTGTCAAAATAACCACTCACAAAAAATCGTTTATTTTTCTTAGATCTTTTGTTTTCAATAATCGCATCTAGATCTTGTAATTACATAATGAAAATGAGTAATTAAGAATTGCATTATATAATATTATTTAGTTCTACATGTACTTTTATTAGAGCATATGAAAGAAAAATAAGTTATCCTCACTCTGTTTATTATTTTTCTTTTAGTTTTGTATATGCAACAGATGTAAAGCAAGAAGATTTAAAAAGCCTTTGTCTTTTCATGATTAAAGTATCACAATGGAGAATAAGAAGAAAATAATTTTATCAGTATTAATATCACTTTCATTGTTATCAACTACTACCACTATATATATACAAACGGCATCAGCCTTTTTTCACGAAAAGCTATTTGGAGGAGGCAACACTAAACCAGAAGATATAACTGAGGACAAACCTGCCAATACAACGACGACTGGTAGTTCCACACAGACTTCAACTCCAAAGGATGATAATATAAAAGGTTCAGCTGAAGATGATGTTTTAGTAGGTCTAGCCGGAAATGATGTAATTGACGGACAAAGAGGAAATGACAATATTGATGGTTCTGAAGGAGATGATTATCTAATCAGCGGCCAAGGCGCCGATACTATTAATGGTGCAGTTGGAAACGATGTAATTGAAGGTAATACAGGAAATGACAATATTAATGGTTCTGAAGGAGATGATTATCTAATTGGCGGTCTAGGCCGCAATACTCTTAATGGTGGAGTTGGAAACGATACTCTTGTTGGTGGCCCAAACTCTGATACTCTTACTGGTAGAGAAGGCCAAGATATCTTTGTCTGTAATCAAGGAAATGATAAAGTCTTAGATTTTAATGCCACTGAAGGCGATATTAGATTAAACGGCTGTGAAGATAATGATATGACAGGCAAACAAACGAGTAATGGTAATGTTACAGGTACCGCAAATATGACAGCTGGGAGCAACAACAACAACACGATCACTACAAATGAGACATCAGAGCTTGGAGAAACCGGGGATATACTCTCAGACCTTAACTTGACACCTTAGGAAAAGAAGGTATATGGATTATTGAATACAGAGGTATAGTCAGTAAAGTCGGAAACTATGGCACATATACAAGACAATTAAAGAAAATGGAAATAATATCAATACTAAACAAGGAGTTTCTAAATCAATAGAATATCCTTCTGTTTACCTTGTGTCTATGTAATTTTTGATATTGTTAGTGTCGGTTCCGAATTGACATAACTCTATTAACATTATAATAAAAAATAGTATTCAGTTCTTATTTTGGTTTTTCGAAGTTTAATCTCAGAATGACATATTTTATAATACATCCTTGTCTTG
>JAREAI010000156.1:0-6128 GCA_029240435.1 Nitrososphaeraceae archaeon
TCTAAACTTCATAAATTTGAAATTATTGACAAGACCATAAGTAATACAATGGCTAATGTCTTGTCCCGCAGAGAATCAAATAATGGTTCTAAACTATTGTCTAAGTTTATTCAATATATTGAAGATGATTTTAATACACCATCAGCCCTATATCTCTTGATCGATACAGCAAGATCACATAACGCAGTTAACGATCTAAAAAATATGGTGAATATTTTCGGACTCCGATATTAAAAGAAGAATGGAATTTAACGAATTTTACTTCTGTTCTTTATGGACAGAGCATTTCAGAATAGGGAATTGTGCTGATATCTTACTTAATGAAAAACTTACTAAAGACTACTTTTTCAATCGACTAACCAATATAACCTGCAGCGACACTCACTCTGCAATAGAGGAAGGTGTTAGAATATCTTTAAAAAAAGGGATAGATTGTTATGTATATGTCCCTGACGATAATAGAAAACTGGAAGATATGCTGTTAGGAAAAGGATTCACTTTAGTAGATTCAATGTCAGTATTGAAATATACAACAAACAGTATTGAATATGACAATAATACTATTGACATTACTAAAATTGATATAGATTCAATTCCAATTTGGGTCGATGTATTCTGTCATGCCTTTGATATACAGAATTGGAAAAATGAAGTTCAACGAATAATTAAATCACATTTTAAAGAACTCACTTTGTTGGTATCATACCTAAAGAACAAAAGCAATATTCCTGTTGGATGCACAGCGTTATTCCATAGGTGCAGTTTAATTGGTCTGTATTGTTTAGGAACAGTGTCTGGTTTCAGGGGTCAGGGGATAGCAACGAAAATGGTTAAAGTAGCTTTAGAAATCGCGCAACAAAGGGGCTTAGATTTCATTTTTCTTCAGGCATTTGCGAATGAAGGAATCATAGGTTTTTACAATAAACTTGGTTTTCAGACAATATATAAGAAAAAAGTGTATGCATTTCTTAGAGAAGAATAAATAATGTTGATAGAAAAAGTTTTAAAAGTGCTCTCAGCAGGGATCCAATTCAAAGTTAAACAGATAAACTGCTTTGACAGATATGAGATCTAAAGATCTTACTTTCTAATCCTGTACATACAACAAATGTTTCTCTTATGTTAATTTTATACATCTATTAAAGATGACAAGCAAGCAAATTGCGTATTCATCTGCTCAAGACTTTTGATTATATTAATGCTTAAACCTTTTAAAAATTAAGTAGGTTATTGCCATGCATTCCATGTATATCATCTCAATGAAAGACAGATAGTTCGGTAATATTCCGGTAGAACTTGGTCTTAAGCTGTAGTAGATGTGCATATAACAGCGCAGGAGTATGATTGATGCAATAAGAGGAGCAAAATTGGCTCTTGACAGAGCATTTCTGGTCTTCTTAAGAAGATTTCTGCATATTGCTTTAAGCATACTACTGCTATACAGATGTCATTTTCAAGCTACAACAATTTCATAGAGTTTGTTAAAGGAAAAAGGGAGAGAAATTATAATTTTTACTAGTTAAATCATCGGTGATAGCATCACAGGAATTAGCCATATGGATTCATATCATTTATGGTAGATTATTTGAATTTAAACATCTAAAATGCTACTATTCCGGAAACTTCCTTAGTGAAGATTAACGATAATTTTATGGTAATCCCGTCTATAATGAAGCTTGTTACAATTATACGCAAAAGGAAAATGGACCAGTATTATTCGTAACAGGTACGTATAGTATATTATTCCCTTTTACTTCTCTATTCACTATGAGCCTCAAATATATACGATTTATTTGAATATGCCATAAATACTCAATGCTAAATCCCGAAAATCGGATTGCTGTACTCTCATGACAGAAGATCCAATGCATAAAGTAAATAGCAAGTTTTGTATTATAATACACAGTTATGAGGGATTTTCATTCTTATAGGAGTAATAATATGCTAATTAAAGAAGTAGAAGAACTCGACAGTAAAGACGAGACTACAATATTTAATGAAAAGGTGCTTCAAGTTAAAGGTATTGACTGTGATATCAGGATAGCAGAAATATCACACGATGAATTAAAAAAATTCCTTGGAGCAAGACAGCATTGTAAAATGAAGAAACTATCCATGAAAGCATTCTTTAGCGATACCATTATTTGGTAGTGTTAAGATGGCTTCTTCAACTCCACTTTGGCCTTTAATATTCGGCTCTGGATTAATTATTTTTAGCGTAGTGTTATTTATTTTGAGAGCGAATATACGAATAATTGTTATCTTTTTAATAATCGGCATATCATTGAATGTCCTCTGGTTATATCTTGATGAAAGATCAAAACAACGGAAGAATAATTTCAAAAAGACAAGCCAGCCATGTATATGCCATATCTGCAATCATGAACAAGTTAAGATTTGTTTGGAGCAAAAATGTGCATGCTGTCTTGCAATGAAGGGAGATACTGTCCTTGGGCATATAAATAATCCGTTACAATAGACTTGCTGTGATAGACTTTTTATCATAAGAAAACGTTTTCTAGATAACGGTTCTAATAATAGTGTCAATGCTGGTAGAGAATTTCTTAACAATTAGAAATTTGTTATTAACCCTTATTGATAACCTCAGGATAGTATTAAAGAAACAAATATCTTGCGAAGAAGCTAGCTATTGTATAATAAGTTTATATAGTGAAATGATGAACTTTCTGGTCTGTTCTAGAATGAGGATTATGTAGGCGCAAACATGATCACTATAACTAGTAAATTCTGCAGAGTCATACTTATTCGCCATAATCAATGAATATTTATATTTTATTTCTAATAGTCTTGGGATTATATCATATGAATAATCTGAGTCCTCGCATCTAATTCATCAAATGCTATTGTGAGTAATCGCAATTTGTTGTTACAACATATGGACTTCAAAGTCAATTTTATCTGTTACATCTTTTTTAAATCTAATAATCTTGTATAATATGTATAATTTTCTAATTTTTGAATTGTACAGACACTATTTTATTTGATATCGATTCATAAGAGCATTGTCTAGTGTTATCTACTTTATATGACAATACATTAAAAGCCAGACTTCTGAACCCTGAAGAAGAGTTTGACTTGATGCTTTTGCTCTGAAAGTGCAATTCTAGGAGTTATTATCTCAAGATACTCACGTCTATGTAACAATTTTCACTTAATATTATAATATTCAATAAGAATATGTAAGTCTTCAATTATCTAATACAAATTTAATCATACTTTAGATATTCCGAACTAACAAATTCTTAAATGATCTTAATTATATAGATTCCTAATCAAATAAAAAATATTATTCCTTCTTAATCTTCTGTAGCATTGAATAGCTAGTGTTCTCCAATTATCTTAATAACGATTCTCTAAAAAGCAGGTTCTTATTTATCTTCTTTGGGACTTCATCTTCAATTAGCATGCCAGCTAAATTACGTTCTCTCGGAATCCATACGAAGCATGGTTTATTTTCCATATTATCTATGATATTTAGAATTTGAATCGTAAGTAATCTTACAACAGTCCCTTTACGTGTTTGTAATTTTCTATTGATAAACTCAATTACACTATCTGAGTCTGAATAAATGATTATTTGTTTCGAGTTTCTTACTGTATTACTATTCAATGCTTCTATGATAGCCAAAAATTCTGCCTCTATCGAATCGAGCTTAAACTTACTACGAATAAATCTTTCTTCATTTGTTTCTAAGATGCAGTATCCATAGATGTTATGAGGTTCACCTGCTGCATCTGTATATACTGTTATCATTCTCTTAATATACTCACTTTGCTTTGATCATCCAACTCTGTTAATAATACCTCTTTCCTTTATTATATTAATTTTTTTAAATCAATATTAATTATCCGGCTGCTTTTCATTAATATGCTGTATTAATAACTCTCTCTCACTTCTATATTCCAAGTTTATTTCTCTCCAGGCAAAATGCTATCTTCTATATCATCTTTTATATGTTAAGACTTTTTTATTATAACGGTTATAGACGATAGCTTCAAAATACTTTCCTCATATTCACCGGAAAAATTCACTAAATTACTAATAATCTGATGTCTATCACTTTATAAAAAGTAATTAGTAACTAATTTGCGCTATAACACAAAAATCCTAGAAATATGTCATAACTTTCATGACAGAAAGAATGTCTTAGGCCATAGACATAAAATAGAAGTAAGATAAATGATAGATCATAATTAATTCTTCTTTTCCCTAGTGACCAAGTGTCAGAGTTTTTCTTCTTCTTATGCACGTATCTATGTAGAAGAATTTGAATATCTATGAACAAATGATTTGTAAAAGGAGGAGATAATATTATATATTTATCGATATATGATATTGTACGCGACATCAAGGCGTTCATTCACTAGTTTCGATCATAAAATTATGTCGATCAAACTCTATGAATTAATATGGCAACTTTAGTTAAATTATACTTTGAATAGTCTTAACAACAAACGACTATTGCACTAATATAATCTGTTGATATAATAATAATTAATTAATTAATTAATCCATTTGATTTTTCACTTTTAATGGTTACCTTGCAAAATACAATCTACTAACTCATTCAAATCTGCTGTTGCAAGACAGCATACTTTGTCAGCTCCGCCATAATATACAAATAACTTACCATCTATTACACATGCACCAGTGGGGAAAACTACGTTATTTACATCTCCATGTCTTTCATATGTCGCTTCAGGCTCTAAAATCGGCTTTTTTGTTCTTCCAAGAACCTTACCAGGTTCTTTCAAATCTAAAATTGCAGCACCAGCACTGTATACTCTATCATTACTTACTCCATGATATATAACCAGCCATCCATGCTTTGTTTTGATAGGTGGAGTTCCTGCTCCAACCTTTAATGACTCCCATTTTTCCTCTGGTTTGAGAAGCAACATGTGCTTTTCAAAACTTGTTAATGAATTGCCTTCTCCAAGCCAGATACTAGGTCTATCCACTCCGTATGCGGAGCCGATCCAACTGCTGGGTCTGTGTAGGAAAAAGTAAGTCATCTTTTCTTCCCCATTAGATAATTTTTCATTTATCTTTTCTGGAAACAGAACAACATCTTTATTATCCGACTCTTTGCTGGTTATGATACCAAGCCTTGTGTAATCGATGTAATCTGTCGTTGTTGCCAAGGCCGTCGATGCTAGGGGTCTATCTCGTACATATCCAGAAAGTATAACATAGCTGATGTATGCCTGATGATCAATTTCTACTAACCTGGGATCTTCTATTCCATATTTTTCATATTCTTCTGTAGGAGAAATTGCAATTTCATTCCTTCTAGTAAAACAAAATCCATCTTTGCTGTAGGCATATCCTATTCTTGAAATATAATTTTGGTATTCTCCTACTGCTCGATATAGCATGTGTACCTTATCTCCATCATACAAAGTTGCACAGTTAAAGACAGCTTTTGACTCCCACCAATTAGATTCATTGGGGATTAATACAGGGTTTTTATTGTATCTTTTTAGAATTCCATCTTTCATTGATAATATACGCCTAAACTACTGGATGTTTGAATAGAGTTAATATTTTTATGTTTTAGCCTTTACGTAAATATTTATATTTCTATGAATTTTTTCTAGATAATCAAGAGATATGCTTTAGATGATACTTGACTACCAAATCCAATTAGTTCATCTACGCAAGGTAACAATATCCATGGTGTTTGATGTAAGAACTAATTCCTCTACTTTAAACAATAATCGTATTGAACCGCACCACTTACTTTTATTTTAATATAAACACTCAATATTTAATATCCTACCGCATATATACATCGTGTAAACTGTTTTCAATACTTATTCATAGAGAAGGGAACGTTTGAAAGAAGGATAATTATTTGATATCTATTTTATTGATAGATATTTTTGTCTGAGACACCAAAAAAGTATATGTATCTCTTAAGTAAATTCTCTGCTGCGTATCGATTACACCACATCGTCAGCTTGGAGTTCCTTGCCATCTATGATACGCTATCCTTAACATTATGGCCTAAACTAATCTCTTAGATAGTCATGTATAAATCCTCTAATTATAGTCTTATCTTCTTTCCTGAATCAATTTCTTATGTTGCATAAGCATCTGAAGG
>JAREAI010000157.1:0-6122 GCA_029240435.1 Nitrososphaeraceae archaeon
TGGATTTATATCAGAAGATGAAGGAAATAGACAGCAATGTTAAGATCTGTTTCCTAACTGCTAGCGAATTATTTTATGAAGAATACCGAAGACTTGATGTATATCCAAGCCTAGATAAGGCTTACTTTATTCAAAAGCCATTCAGGTCCGAAGATCTAATATATAAGCTAAATGAAATATTAAATTCTTAGAACAGCAACATACACAGTTATGTGAAGTAATAAAAAAGAAATTACAGCTTAAGGGTTATTTGCAAATCACAATCGTAATAATTAAACCAAAAAGCTATTATATTAACTAAAACTACGCGTAAATCTATGCATCACGAGATACGATCACGAAATCTTGACAAAAATCCTGACGAGGTTAGAAATTTCACAAATGGGAAGGTAGAGCTTGCTAACCTTGGAGATGCAGCAATTGGAAGAATAACTCTTGAGCCGGGTTGGAAGTGGTCCAAAGATGTCAAGCACATAGTCAATACAAATAGCTGTCAGCTTCCACACACACAATATACAATATCTGGCAGGCTGCGAGTTAAAATGGATGATGGAGCCGAACAAGAATTCGGGTCGGGCGAAGCAATGTACATTCCTCCAGGTCATGACGCATGGGTTGTTGGAAATGAGCCATTCATCGCAGTAGACTTTACGGGTATGAAGGAATACGCCGCTGCTACTAGTGCTAAGAAATGAGATGAAAAAAGCAATGTCCATTGTACAATAAAAGTTTCTTTGATTTGTTTTTCATTATCCTACAGCTTTATGATTAATTCACATTCTCAGGCAAAACACAAGAGCTCTCTTTATCTTCTATAAAGTGCATATTGCATGTATCTATGTCAAATATAGACGACAATGCAAAAGATGCTGCCGATAAGATGCAGGCAGGAGGAAAGGCAGCGGCGAAGAAGATGGAAGACCCTGGACGCGATACAAGCACAGAATACAACAAGGAAAAAGTAAAGGAGAAAGTAGATAATCTCTAAAATAGCTTGCCATACAGTCTTTACCCGTACAGGCCCGAACACAAAATAATTATTTTGTTTTATTTCTTACTTGTATATCACCAATAGAGAGCAGGAGACAAGGAGAAAGGAAGACAAATTTACACTCTCCTGCAAATTCGATAATTACAAAAAAAATCTAAAGAACACTATGTAGCAGTACTGGTCTTGTTACAGGTAACAGGAGGAGAGATAGTATAGCCACTGCTGTCAAGGTAGCATTGGCTGCCCCTCCTTCCACCAAGGGATGCGGAAAAAAGTATTGCATTCAATGCATTCTAGAGAGGTGCTTTCAATTTGTGAGCTGAGTCATGCAAAATAATATTCAATATGTCTCATTGGAATGGCAGGCACACACTTTCATGCCATGGGATTATGCAGTAGTATGTTGACTCCTCTTGCTCTTCTCTTTCTGAAGCTCGGTTTGAACTTGAGCTATGTATTTTTTCATTTCCTCATATGAGTCTTCCAACTCCTTTGTTCTTCTCTTGACCTCTCTTGCCAGAATGATATTCCATTTCTTAAGTAATATGACTAGGATTGCAATTGCGACAGTGCTAGCGATGACAACAAGCGGAAGTATTCTTACTTGTTGTATAGAGAGTACCTCATCAATCTTTTCATAGATTTCCGAAGTTGGCGTCACTATCTGAATGAAAAATTCAGGGCTACCATTAATAAAAACTGGATACTGGGTAGATAATCTTTCCCCTTCTCCATAATCATAAACACCATATCCAGATTTACCCGATAATAGATCGCGGGTTAGATTATTCAAAATTTGGTTATGATTCACAAACTGCTGGACATCTTCTCCAAAATAGTCTTTTCCTACGAGGTCATTGCTTGCATCAGCAGCCAATATAGTCCCTTTTTTGTCGAGCGCTACCAAGAACTGAGTATCGATGCGCTCGACATTACCATAATGTGAAAAAAATGGAACAGTGGGTATTGAGGTTACTACCATTCCAAAATATTCCCCGGTTTCTCTGCTTATTATCGGATATGTAATGAATTCCCTGTAAATGCCTATCCTTTCAAAATATCCGGAGAATACTGGACTAAGAGAGCTTCTCGTCTCCTTTACCCAGCTTCTAAAAGAGAAATCCTCGCCAAGGAAAAATTCAGAGGGCCTTGAAGCTAAACTAGCGACCATAATGTCATCATTATTCAAAACAAACAGTCTATCTATGGTAAGATTAGATCTGGCATAGGTTTCCTCTAAGAGCCTTGTGGTTCTCTCACTCCCCAATTCTCCCTGCTGCAAATATAACGAATTTGCCAAACCATTCAACATAGAAAGCACCAAGGTTACATCGGACTCTATGTGTTGTGCAATCTCCTTTGTCGATTGTAATTGAAGGTCTCTTTGTCGTTCAAAGGTCGTCATCCTGAGTTCTACCTCAAGGGCGTTTTGTAGGAAGAACAACAAGCCGTTTGAAGCTACAATAATTGAAATTATGAGAACAATTCCTACTTCCTTCTCTCTTCCAAAAAATAGGTTCTTTACCACCCCAGAGCCTCCGCAGATTTGGCTGCAGCTTCGTCGAGTGCTTCCTGGGGTTGCTCAGTACCGTTGTAAACTTGGTTGATTGCTTCTAGTATATACCCTGGGATTGTCAACAGGATCCTCCTTTCTAACGCTGTACGCCCCACTCAATGTCACCAGGCTGATGGATTAGGCATTAGGAAAGTAATAAGGTGATCGCCTTTAGAAATATCTCATGGTTGGACTGGATTGGGAGAGTGGGAGTGTAATCCTCCGGACTCTAACTGGCATAACTGGCGCGTTTGAGGCTAAGGGAACGTTACTACTAATGGCAAGACTACAAACGCGTACGCCGAGTTCTGCTTAATAGGCTATTCATCATGCTCATTATTGCCAGCTCCTTCTCGTCCATCACTTGTTGCTCTTCTGTTACTTAGTATTATTCCTCAACCTACCGTCTTTGCCTGATTGTCGTTCCCGAGGCATCGTGTGATATTGATGCATTATCGAATTGTTGCCCTAATATTATACTTGAATCTCCTGACAGGCGGTATTCGCTTGATTCTATGTCAGAGAACGTAGTATTTTGTACAATGTTATCATGGCTTCTTGTTGCTACAATACCATTTTGAGAGCTAATTATAGTGTTGTTATTGACCAAATTGCCCTCTGTAAAGCCATCATCCGGTAGTATAGGATTAAACAAACGTATTCCATGTGAAGTTGCTCGTTCAATTGTATTGTTATGGATCTCATTGTTCGGTGATTCTGATATCATTATTCCAGTAGATGAATTATAGACATGATTATTTCTCGCAATTGAATCATGCATGTTTCTTGAAAAGAATATCCCGTACTCTCTATTATGATCTAGCTTATTTCCATCAATAAGAATATTGTAGCAATCAAGTGAACAGATTACTCCTATTCGGTTGTGATGAATATTGTTATTTGTAATATTCATATCATGAGTTGCACTATGAGGGTCCACAGTGTATTGGATATTGTTATAATATTCGTTACCATCAATCACAATATTGTATGCTCCGTTAGAATAAAATGCAAACCACATGTCATGAAACTTGCTACCTCTAATCACCATATCATGCGATGGTTCTCCATCTCCATCACCGAGAAGATCAAATCCTCTTCGTCCAGGTTCTACATCTCCTAGATATCCAAATTCTGAATTTATTATTTGAGAACCTTCACTTGCAGCAAATTGAATATACCCTCGGCTAATATTGCCATTCATATCCTGTGGGATGGTATTGTTAGAAGAAATATTCCAAGATGTTATTTTTACACCATCTATCAGTATTTTTCCATAAACAATTATCCCATTTTCGCCTGCAATCTTTAGGTAACGTAAATTATCACGACCAGCACCTGAAGAATTCATTTCAAAGGTGATATCATCAGCTACTTCTAAGGTGGCGTTTAGAAGGTATTCGCCATTTTCAAGGTTCTCAAGTATCTTGGGATCGTTTATGGTCTGGACAATATTTAGAAAGGAAGCGTTGCAGTTTACCTTAATGGTATTTTCTGTTTGATCAAAATCTATGCACGCGTCTACTCCTGCCTCCGCAGTAAAGCGAATATGGTGCTGCTCAAAAGATATTAGTCCCGTTAAAAGGAAAAGTAGAATAGCACTAAACGTGGTAGCATTTTTGCCAAGATTAGTCATGCAACTATTAATTTGAGCATTACATCTAAAGTTCAAGCTCTATGAAAGTTGGCTATTAGATAATGTGTATATAACCTTTAAAGAAATATTATTGTTCTATGCAACGAGGCCTGTGTTTTTGCTCGTTCTCAATTGCAAAGAATCTCATGCACAAGAATGGTATCTAATGATAGTATTCAATTCAAAAACTAGAATGATTTTTTATTACTTCAGATCGTTGTTATCGCATGTTCTGCTTACATTAGAGGACAAAACCGAATCTCGGAGCTGACCGATTTTTATTCTAGCAATTTCAATCGAATTACGAACTGTATTAATGGTATTAAAAAATGTATCCTTCGTTAATCCATCAAAGAATACAACCTTGGAGATCTCTAAGGATTGTAATTCTTGCATATTTTTCTTGATTATAAAATGTACATTCATTTGAAGTAGTGCAAGCTCGAGGTCAAAGTAAAACCTTTTTTGTTCTAGAATTCCGTTGGTTTTAGCCGCCAAGGATGCATACGATTTTTGGCTCTGGAGATCGAATATTATGATTTGCGAAATCCTCAAACTATCAAGCTTATCAATTGGAAAAAGAATGTGAAAAGCCTCTCGTCTCTGGTTTTCTCTTTGCTCTGTTTTTTCTGCTTGATCTGATATGACCACTCCGTAATAGCATGCATCTTTTAGCAGATGTGTTATCTCATTTGGCTCCAGTCCTTCTTCTCTTAACCAGCTGATTACCTTCTTAATTGCATCACGCTGGTTATCAAGTTGCTTCCCTTTATCACTATTTTTTCCGTCGTCTGCTTGCACTGCTCTTCCTCAAAGCCAAGTACTATACAACCCTTAGGATTTCTGTGTGTCTTCTATACCTGCTTTGATCGGTCTTTTTATCTTGCTCTTAGTTGCAAAGGCGTCATAACTTCCGTAATCTCAAGGCAACTTTGATGCATCTTTGCTTTTTTGTAACTAATGCTGATAGTGTTGTATATACGACTATTCTTATTGTTCATGTTCAAGTGCGGTGGAATCCAATACAGATTTGAATGGACAGTTTCATTCAATAAGATAGCTAATATATCAATGGGTTCTGTAAAACCCAGAACTATGTCGGTTCGTTAAGTGGATTCTACGGATATAGAAGGTGAATATGCCTAGCATAAAAGTTTTACAGTTTCCTAGAATACGCTATAGATGCAAAAGATACCAATGGAGTAACCAATCATCAACAAAGAACTGTTAACTGCCAAACGTAAACTTTAAGTCATTTGCTCTACAGCCGCTCAGACAGAGGATATTTTATGATATTTAATAAAATACTAAAGGGTACGGATTTAACCTTTGATATGAGTTTAGAAAAAACAGAATATAGAAAGGGGGATACAGTCAGAGGAACGATTAGTCTTAAGACAAAAAGAAGTTCTAAAGCCAGACAGCTAATGTTATTTGCAGAGGGCAAAGAATCTACTATCATAACTGTATCAGAGAATAGGGGTATAGGCAAGAGTCGAGATACGACTTCTAGAACTTACAGCGAATTAAACACCTTCTTTTCAAAGGACCTTTCACATTTGTTACAGGAGTCTATAAGCAGCAATATTCTTCCCGATGGAACTCTGGAGATATTACCACAAAATAAGGTAATAGCATTTGATTTTACTCTTCCTGCTGATGATAATCCATTCTCTTCGTATAAGGGTAAGCATGCAAGCATAACTTATACTGTAAAAGCAACAGCAGATATAGCAAAAAAGTTGGACGTGAATAAAGAAGAGCAATTTTCGGTTATCAATTCTAATAATAATAAAATAGTAGTATATAGCGGCAATACTTCGTTTGATGGAGGAGATAACAAGAGCGATAATATTAATACAAATAATATTGAAAAAGAAGAGAATACTTTACGACCATCACCAATAATTGAAGCAAAAGATGAAGAAGAAGAAGAAGAA
>JAREAI010000399.1:0-2947 GCA_029240435.1 Nitrososphaeraceae archaeon
AGCAGCCTATATGTTTCTTGTTAACCATCTATATAGTATAAACTTATGAAAAGTAAGAAATCTGACAATAATAATAACAGTACAAAAAGAAATAAAACCTCTAAGGCACATAGAGACAATGCTACTAATACCACGAAAGCGGTAAAAAGAAGACCAAGAGTTGGCAAAACACAACCTTTGGAAAAGAACAAGCAGAAGCAACAAATAACTGTCAGAAGATCAAGTGGCCGTAAGGAAAAATTTGACACAAATCGTATGGCACAAACTGTAAGTAGGTCAGGAGTTCCATTTTTGATGGCAAGGGATGTTGCAAAAAAAGTTTCAGGTAAAATAAAACAGGAAGCTCGTAACCAACAAAGCAAAGGTAAGGATAATAATAATAATAATAGTAATAAATCAAATCCTACACAACTAAAAGAAAAAACTGTAACTGGAAGTAGGGTAAGAAAGTTGGTAGCCAGTGAACTACGTGATAGAAACCGAAGCGATATCGCCGAATCTTATTCTGGTCAAGTTCCAGAAAATACATTACAAGAGCAAAATCTAAAAGATCAACAACCTATCGCAGATACTGTTGCTGCCAACAGGAATAGAGTATTGCACGATACGAGCAAAAGGGGAGGTGGAATAATGACATGAGTTCTAGAGAAAGAACGAGTATAATGAAAGAATAAAATAAAATTAATGAAACCATAATTTACTTTTTTCTGATATATGAAACTACTACTGCAGATAATAAAAAGAGTTTGTCTCTATTGCAAGAATATCCGCATAAAGCAAATACTTATTCATAGTTAATTTCTGACTTTGTAGCATTACAGCATAATAATATATTGTCATCTAAGGTTCTGATTCGGTAATTCCCTTAAACCCTCTAGGGTTTTTTACATACCCAAAATTGAATGAGGTACATGTTTGGCCATAATAGTTTGCTACCGCCCCACATTATTTTATTTGTGGGAAGCCGCTTTCTTGTCCTTAATTAAACTTAGATCTGAGAGTTTTCAGAAGTGTTTCTAAATCCCACGAATCATTATATCGTATGCCATTGATATAGAAAGTTGGCGTGCCATTTACTCCACTTCGTACTCCACTTAGAAAATCCTCACGTATACGTTGTGTGTGAGCATGAGATGAAATATCATGATTGAATCGAGTTAAATCCAATCCCAATTCACTTTCATATTTCTCTAAATGATTGTCATCAAGTGCTTGTTGGTGTTCATATAGATGATCGTGCATATCCCAAAACTTATTCTGAGCTGCTGCAGATTCAGCTGATAATCACCATATTCTAATAATGTAATAGGAGCAGTTGAAGGTCCTTGAATATGATCTCGATTACTGTTAACAGGTAAAGTTAGTTTTATTATTTCTTCTATGCTCATGTTCTTATTTTCCACTCACATTCTCTTCTGTCATGTTCTCTACATTTTTTGGTTCGGAGACTGCAATAGATTCTAAAGCTTTTAGAATTCCTTCAGCTCCAGGATTGATTCCTATTGGGGAGACATAGCTCCATCGTATAATTCCATTGCTGTCTATTACACAAACAAAGCTCGTTCACTGATGCCATCTTGATTTCGATATACACCATACTTTTTTGCCACTTCGCCTTTTGGTTCAAAATCTGAAAGTAATGGAAAATGGAGATTTCTATCTTTGGAGAAAGCAAGATGGGACCAGACACCATCAACAGACACACCTACAAGTTCAGCATTGAAGCGCTGGAATTCAGGTAGAATTTCATTATATAAAGTCATTTGATCTCCACAAACTGGAGAAAAGTCAGCAGGATAGAATGCAAGAATCGTTGGATGACCACGGAATTGGCTCAAAGCTATCGATTGATCGGGAGCACTATGAAGAGTAAAGTTCGGTGCAGGAATACCAGGTGTTAGTATTGATGGTGATGATGTTATCTCTGATAAAATCGTATAATGAGATCGTAGTATATATGCATGGTAGTTGTCTCATCCAATTGATCCAGGACAATTACAATCCCATATTACCACACTGGAAGCAATCTTTACAAAGTTTTACCGTAACTGTACCAGGACGCAACATAGTCATTATGCTGAAAGATGTAATGTGATAATACAATTGCAGAATTATGGGCTAGTTCTCATTTACTAGATGTAGTAGAATTACCACTAAAGAAATTGTTAAGTAGTTTTACTACAACATCCGGCTGCTCTTCTGGAATATAATGTCCTGAATTTGGAACTGTGATCCCTGTTACATTTTGAGCTAATAGCTTCATCCCATATTCGACAAGGCTAGGAATAGTGGTGTTACCTCCGAATGTTGGAATATATCCTCCTGCTAGCGCTAATACTGGCATTGTAAGCTTAGTCTTTGAATAATTCTGATTTTGAATCGCATCCTGAGGCATAGCCCGATAGTGCTCAAATCCCGCACGCATCCCACCTGGAGCAGAATAACGGCTAACATATTCATTGATAGCTTCCTGAGTTATTGCAGCTCGATTATACGCAAGATTTTGATAGTGCCATGATAGATACTCCATCTCTTTACCCTGTGTAAGGGCTTCTGGTACGTCCGGTGTTTGATGGAATAAGATCCACCATAACGGAGGTCCTCCGTTCACCTGGGGCGGAGGGAAGAAACCGGGAGGCGGGACGTCCATTACTACTAACCTCTTTACTTCCGTAGGATGTGCAGCTGCGTAAGGATAGACTACAAATGATCCGATATCATGACCCACTAGGAAAATTGTTTTAAATCCTAGCTGAGTAACTAGTTGATGTATGTCTTCAGCTAAGGTCTTACCATCATAACCAGTTACTGGTTTTGACGAGTCTCCGAGGCCACGTAGATCAGGCGCAATAACAGTATAGTTCTTAGCTAAGGCTGGCATTACACGATGCCATTCATACCATGTTTCTGGCCATCCATGTATTAAAACTACAGGATCTCCTTGACC
>JAREAI010000016.1:0-18022 GCA_029240435.1 Nitrososphaeraceae archaeon
TATGGTCTTCAAACGATGATATAGTTGCAGTCCATTAAGATTGGGCATTCGAATATCTAAGATCACTAAATCATAATGGGATTTATCTGCGTGAATAAAATGCAGAAGTGCTTCATGTGGATCGGAAAAAGATTCAACATTATATCCTTCACCATGCAACATTGAATTATAGGTGAGCAATATATCTTCCTCATCGTCTACTATCATGATATTATGAGTAGCCTTTTGTTCAAGTCCTAGTCGCTGATTTGCAAAATAGTCTTTATTTCTATCCTTGTTTGCTATCATTGAGTATATAGGATATGAAATATGATCTTGATGATTATCTCCATCCTTCCAAATATACTCTCCTATTTGTCGCAAATCATAGTACTTACCATAACTAAAAAGTCGTGAATCTGAAAGTAGTCTTTTTAAAATTTGATACAAATTGTGACCCATTACTAGGCCATTAATTGTTGCTTTCGTGTTAATCTTAGCACATAGATTCATAGCCGAGCCAAACAAGTCCTCTGCGCCGCCTGACGCTATGGTTTCTGCTACTTCTACATTACCATAATCAATACTTATCCTGTAGTTAATATTAGCCGGTATTCTTTCTTCATGCATTATTGTGTTAATATTGTGACGAGCTGCCATTGCAGTTACACCAAATCCTATGACATCAAAAAAAGCAGCGTTATCACGTGGATCTGAGGTTTTGGGAAAATAGCATATCAGACCATCACTGACATTCTTAACTATCTTAGCATCAAAACCTTTTACAATCGAAGCCATAGTATTAAGAAATATTGAATAATATTTTCTAGCTTTATCTGAATTAACAATTTGAATATTACCTGTAATGTCTGTTGGCTCTAACAATTTAACAAATGAAACACAGAAACTATCTGAGCGAATAAAACATACCTCTTCAGAGGGGAGATTCAATTCATCTAATGATCCTCCAATGAGCATAATATTCTTCCCCAGGCGCCATATTAAATCCTACTAATAATTATCTTGATTATAATTAAATATTATGTAAAATATATGATTAGTTATAGATAACATTAATTATAAGTAGAAAACAAACATTATTAATCAACTCTGCCGCCAATATGAAACCTTCTTAGAAATATTATTAAAGGAAGCAATAGACTTTTTGGAGAAAAGACAAAGAAAATAGTCATTGTTTCGATTGCATTAGCTCTTACTGTTTCATATGGCTTATTTTTTTATTTACAAATCATTACTCATTCAACAGCAAAGACTGCGTGATAGAATCTACAAAAGCTATTTCTCAGAATATTGGTTCCGACCTTGATTCAATTATGGCAAGGCTTCAGACACGCAGATGTTGAACTACGGGGAGGATAGTTTTCTGATAGTAACACAAGAACATTATTGGAGGAAAGTACATCATCAAATAACCGCTATTACCGCTGTAAATGGGCTCTTTATTTAGTCAACTGAGTTTGTTATACTAACTGTCACTGATTATTCTAATATCTATATGATTTATTCAAAGGCTTATTGAGCAGCCTATTTGCCTCTCTTCTAAGTATTAAATATCCTGGAAATAATGAAATTTGGTGCTTGGTTATCCCTAAGATATAATGCATTCTTTATAACACAGATCATAGTCAGAAATCTTTTGCCTGAAGTAAAATTTAAAATTAAATATCGCCCGTCTCTGACAAAATTTGAATTTTATGCAATAAACAGTAACTATTTGTGTGAAAGTCTTAGATATAAAGGAGCTGTTTCGTAAATACATGGAACCAAAGAGAAGCGAAAGTATTCATCGAACTAGTGTTTTAAATAATCCCTCCCAAATTTCTGAGCAAATAAGACACATAGCTGAAACCTATTCAGATTTATCTTTTGCTTCTACATTTGGAGGGCTGCAGTTAATTCATAATACCTTTCTTGATTCATACAAAAAGATTCTTGGGAAATATAAAAAAGGAGAGGGTAATGGAATAAGGTGGATAACTAATATAGAAGAGGAATGTGTTGAATTGGTTAAAACATTTTTGGACTTAAATATGCAAATAAAACACGTTAAAAATCTTCCTCCAATAAATTTTGCAGTTGGAAAGAATGAAGTCAATTTGACCATAGAAAAAATGGAAGGAGGAAAAATGATTCAAAGTCTTATAACAAGCAATGAACCTTCCTATGTGACATATTTTTATTCCATTTTTGAACAACTATGGAATGAGGGAGTTGATGCACAGGATAGAATACGCAATATTACAGAGGGAAGAGCAGAGGAGACAGACATAGAGATTATTCCAAATCCAAAAAAAGGAATTGATAATGCTTGGAAGATTTTAAGATCTGCAAAAAAAGAAATTTTGATAGTTTGTTCAACTTCTAATGCATTTCGTCGTCAGCTCCAAATTGGAGGTTTGCAATTACTAAAGGAAATAGTAGAAAAAAATAATGTTAAAGTAAGAATATTAGTTCCTGCTGATACAGAAGCCAAGTTGACAATAAAAGAGATCTCAATATCAAATCCTGGGATAGACATTCGGAGTCTTGAGGAGGCTTTACAAACTAGCATTACTATAATCATAGTGGATAGAAAGGAATGTATTATTGTAGAGTCAAAGGATGACACAAAGGAAACTCCATATGATGCAGCAGGAATCACTACTTATTCTAACAGTAAAACAATTGCAACTTCATATGTCTCTATCTTTGAAA
Organism: Nitrososphaeraceae archaeon; assembly: GCA_029240435.1. GTDB lineage: Archaea > Thermoproteota > Nitrososphaeria > Nitrososphaerales > Nitrososphaeraceae > JAJNBK01. Next base: position 2,695 of record JAREAI010000016.1, read on the forward strand.
GCCTTTGGAACCAAACTGAGTTATTTGAAGAGCTAAAGAAATCAAATAGACAGCTTGCTAATTTATACAAACAAGTAATTGCAACCAATAAACAAATGAAGACGAGTAGCAACATGCAAAAGGAGTTTATCAATGTAGCAGCACATGAGTTGAGGGCCCCTATACAACCTATATTAGGATTAGCTGAAGTACTTCGTCAACAAAATCAGCAACCAGACAATAGAGAAGATCAAGTGTATTCAGAAAACAATGAACTTTTAAATGTTATAATAAGAAATGCAAGGAGATTACAACAGCTGACAGAAAATATACTGGATGTTACGAAAATTGAAAATAACTCAATGGAGCTTAATAAAGAGGAATTCATTCTAAGCAAGGCCATACTTGAATCATTTACAGATTTTGCAAGTCAGCTCAGTAAAGAACAGAAAGAAAATGTGGAGTTGATAGTGGCGGTGAATGAAGGAGATGTTCTTGTCGTTGCAGATAAGCACAGAATTAATCAGGTCATAAATAACCTCTTAAACAATGCCCTTAAGTTTACAAAACAAGGACAAATTACCCTATCTACGGAAAGAGAAGAGAAATATGGTAAAGAAGTCATAGTTAAAATACAAGATAGTGGTCCTGGTATAGACCCTGATATAATGCCAAGGTTATTTACCAAATTCGCAACCAAATCCTATTCAGGAACAGGCCTTGGACTTTTTATTAGCAAGAGTATTGTTGAGACTCACGGAGGAAAAATGTGGGCTGAGAATAATTTAGATGGAAAGGGAGCCACATTTTTGTTTACCTTGCCTATTGCCAAGAACTAGCTTTTTTTGCTGTCTCAACAAAGGTAATGGCAGTTCGTATCCAACGGACTATGTCTAAACTAATCTTGAAACCTAAGCTTTTAACAGGAAATAAGTTTCTCATAAAGGAGAGATTGGAGTAATCCAACATCACATCTGGGCCAAGTAAGTAAAAGTATATTCTCATAACCTTTTATTGAAGCACGGGGTAATTCCGTACTGCATTTGATAAACTCTTTTTTATGATACATTGATTAAATTGTCTGATTGACAAAACAGCTAGCGTTTGGAGTTCATTTACCTGTTATGGGATTTGATAACAGTAGTACTAGAAATGGTGGAAAGGAAAAATCTCATTCAAGAGAACAAGTACTTTCATACGCAATAAAAGCAGAATCTCTTGGATATGATTCACTGAGTGTAAATGATCACATTATTTTCAGAACCAGTTGGTTGGATTCGATAAGCGTTTTAGCAGCAGTTGCTGCTGTGACTAATAGAATAAAACTTGGAACATCTCTTTTGAATATAGTCGTAAGAAATCCTGTAATTTGTGTCAAATCTTTATCAGCCATAGATATTTTATCCTCCGGAAGGCTATTTGCAGCAGGAGTTGGGCCTGGCTCACATAAAGGAGATTATGATGTCTGCGGAATTCCATTTGAAGAGAGATGGAGTAGGTTTAATGAAGCATTAGAGATTTTGAAGATGCTTTGGAATAACAACTATAGAGAGTATATTAGCAGTAATATGAAGCCGCCTACTTCAAAACCCGTAGACTATAATGGCAAATATTGTCAGCTAGAAAAGATCTCGATTGAACCAAAACCATTTCAAAAACCTCATCCTCCTATCTTCATTGGAACTTGGGGGTCATCGGAAGCTGGGCTAAAAAGAGCAGCAAAGTACGGTGATGGTTGGATGGCCTCTGCTTACAACATTACACCTGATAAGTTCAAAGAGAAATGGAAGGTACTTTTATCTTATAGGGAAGTACTGCACAAGGACATCCATTCATTTGAAAATTCTGTTGTGTCAATGTTTGGATACATTGACGACGATAGGAACAAAGTCCACAGAATGGTCAAAGATGTACTATCCCCTGCTCTAGGAAGACCGACAGAAGAGTTAGAGAATTCGCTTCTCTTTGGTTCCACCGATCATTGTATTGAAAAAATAAGGGCTTTTTATGAGGCTGGTGCAAAGCGTATTCATTTCTGGCCGGTTAGTGATTATCTAGAACAAATTGAGATTTTTAGAGATGAGATAATTCCCTACTATTAGACCAAATTTAGAGATTAACAAAAACTAGGAGCATAAAAGAGAGGAAGTATCATGATAAATCAGTAGATCTTAACCGCTCTTAAGTTAATTAATATGATATTCAAGGGTAATCGGAAAATTTGAGGAAGAAGTGTTTAATTCTGTTTGATTAACTCTAGAACAATATTAGACTTTAAATAGACTTTAATAGAAGCAATATAATTTGAAATTACCTTGAAGATAGGTCTAGTTTTACCACAGGCTGGTCAGCAGGCTACAAGAGAAAATGTAATACAGATGGCAAAGAATGCTGAAAGTGAAGGCTTTGACTCTTTATGGGTCTTCGAAAGGCTTCTTTGGCCTATAAATCCACAAACACCTTATGTTGCAACCCCTGATGGAAGTCTTCCCATTGAATACCAGATTATGCTAGACCCATTAGAGACGCTTACCTATGTGGCTGCAAATACAAACAAAATTGCATTAGGAACATCCGTTATAGATATGCTATTTCATAATCCTGTAATATTGGCAAGAAGGCTTGCCACACTTGATATTTTATCAGAAGGAAGAAGTATAGCAGGATTTGGTATAGGATGGTCCAAGGATGAATACCAAGCATCTAACATCCCATTTCAAAATAGAGGTAAGAGAGCTGATGAGTTTATTCAAGTATTAAAACGAATATGGACAGATGATGTTGTTGAGTTTAAAGGTAAGTATTATAATATACCTGCATCAAAAATAGGTCCTAAGCCCATCCAAAAACCACACCTTCCGGTTTATCTGGGGGGGTTTAGCCCAAATACATTTTCTAGAATTGTAAATTATGACACAAATGGCTGGCTAGCTGTAGTTGGAGGGCCACTTGAATATCTTGATAATACCATAAAGACCATAAAAGATATAGCAAATAAAGCAAATAAGGATCCAAACAAGTTTAAGGTAATTCTTTTAGCACATCTCAACGTAGCTTTGGATTCAAAAAGTCAGTCAACAACAACAACAAATGAAGACCAAAGATTTCCATTCACTGGAACAATAGATCAGATAGGCAATGATATAAAGAGAATAAAACAGATGGATATAGATCATATAATATTTGGATATGTCTTTGTTCCAATAGGTAGAGATGTTAACAAGATGTTAGATCTAACAAAACAGCTTGCCAAATTTGCTAGGTAGTAATTCTAAAATAAAAAGATGAACTAAAAGAACATAACGGCTACTCCATAAGATTTGTATATTCATTTGGTCCAGACGGATACCTTTAGATCGAGACCTGGAAGGATAGAGGATGCAGATAAGGTAGGCAAAATAATTTTTGAGGCTTTTTCAGCGGTCGCAAATAAACATAGTTTTCCGCCTGACTTTCCATCTGTTGATGTTGCTAGAGGTCTAGCGTCTTCATTCTATCCAATCCTAGATTTTACTCCATAGTTGCTGAGGATAATACTAGTAACGTCGGTGAGGATAAAAATAGTATTGTTGGAAGCAACTTTTTGGATGAACGCTCAAATATAGTAGCAGGAGTAGGACCACTAACAATCGATCCAAAATATCAGAATAAAGGTACAGGCAGGCAATTGATGATAAATGTACTGGAGAGAGCTAAAAACAAGAACTTCCCAGCAATACGTTTACTCCAAGCTTCTTATCACAGTCGGTCATTAGCTCTCTATACTACTCTAGGGTTTGAAGTAAGGGAGCCAATCTCAAACATGCAGGGAAAACCAATTCAAGAAGCTATTCCTGGAAGATCGGTGCGTGCAGCAACTGAGTCTGATACTGAGTCATGCAATACTATCTGTAAAACAGTTCATGGTCATGACAGAAATGGCGAACTACAAGATAGTATAAAGCAAGGAAGTGCTAAAGTGGTTTTGCACGAAAATAAAATTACAGGTTATACTTGCGGATTGACATTCTTTAACCATTCAGTAGGATTGACCAATGATGACCTCAAGGCTCTGATCTCCTCAGCAACTAACGATGATAATTATGGAGGGCCAGGTATTCTAATTCCTAGTAGAAATACCCAGCTTTTTCGCTGGTGTCTTAACAATGGACTGAGGTTAGTTCAGCAGCTTACCCTCATGACAATTGGATTGTATAATGAACCTGCTGGTTCCTATATGCCTTCGATTCTGTATTGAGAATCATGGAACGTTGCACCTACAGAATCAGCGGCTGACATTATAAAGACATAAGTTGTCATCAAGACCTTCTTGTTTTGCTGACATATCGATAGACAAAAGAACATCTCAGTGGGAGACTCAAAATAGACCAATACAACAGTATGTTTTAGCGGATATCTACTCATGGCTTGAAGCTCATTTTGGTCTTTCACATTCCTCTATTACTACTACTGCATTCGCTATAGAAGTAAATTACGACTTAGTCCAGTCCATCCAGTCTAATCTAATCCAACTCTGCCTTTACTCTTCTAATTAGATTCTCTATTGTAACAGGCTTTTTGATAAAACATCCAATACTCAATGATGGGTACTGTTCCCTTAATGCCTCCTGGTTAATAAGACCAGAAGACATAAAGCAAAATCTAGGGTTAACATCCTGCTCCAATACCTTTACACAAAAATCAAAACCATTCATTTTAGGCATATTAATATCAATTAGCATTAGATCATAAAAGTCAGGTTTGAATTCTGAGAAGGCTACAAGAGGATCATTATAGGCGTCAATGTGAAAAGAAATCTTGTTGCTGCCACCAATCCGATTTGCTTCTTCGAAGGCCTTTTTGAATGTAAATGTAATGTCCTGATCATCGTCTACAATTAGTATTCGTTTGGTAGAGGAAGATAACTTCTCGTTTCTTTCCTGTAATTGCTGCCTCCCCTCCTCGTGTTTTCTGCTCTGCCAATGAGGAGCATAATTTATCAAGTATCTATCTATCTTCCCCTGGAACGAATGATTTCTTCAACAGAACTTATATATCAACATTGCCAATATTATACTTTTAAGCGAATTCTTACTGAGTTTTTGGTGAAATTCTTTGTTTTGTCCTTTATTTGACATTTTTTGGAGAGTCTATGCTGCATACTGATGTTCGTTAACTGACATCCATACTCTAAATTGTTTTTCTGGCTATTGATAAAGGGAGGCTGATTGTAAATGTAGCTGCTTTCCTGCTTCAGCATAAATTAGTTGTAATATGTTACTCTTATATCCACTAGTATAATATGCATTACTATTCTGAGTACCATCCTCATTTTGGAGTTTGTAGTTCTTCCTCTTTATTGTTTGTTGAATGGCGCCACCAACATCTAATATCAAATCTCTTGTTTATCAAATATGTTAACAAACTGGCAGTCTGGTCTGATTATTATAAAATATTATTCGACATCCCATTCTTCTATAGAACGGTCAATCCCTCCAATATTTACAAACTGTGTCATCTCCTTCCTATTTTGACCTTCAGAATATTGTTCTGCTTTTTCTTTTGAATCGAATACCTTATCAACACTTCTAGCCTGTAGTTCCTCAACTTTGGCCATGACTACCCATATTTTCATGGTTAATTACCCATTATTTTCTGTATGTATAGTTGATTGTTGGTATCCCAATATGTCATTCCCCAGTATAACCATTCTGTATCCTATTAATTCTAGTTGCCATCTGTGCTTAGAAATAATTACGGTTTATGATTAAACACTCTTTTGTTTAATATCTTCTGTGTAAATTTGACTAGGGTTAATCAAAAAGATGTATGTATGTAATAGGATGAAGAATTGAATGCTTTCATGTTTGGTAGACTCCAACGATTTGGAAGAGGGGAATGAATTTGCTGGGTATAACCAATACATAGGATGCAAGGAGTATGACAGAACAATCATGAACAAGCTCAACTCTCTTAGGAATCTCAACCTCATAACCCAATCCATACAACAACAAGATCAATTAAATCAAATTACCAAAAAATCTCCTAGATCTAAAAGAATTATGTTAGTGGAAGATGAAGACGATATAGTACTGTTGTTTAAAATGATATTAGAATCAGATGTAGGACTAAAAGTAGATTCATACACTGAACCTTTTTCTGCCCTGAATAATTTCAGGTCTGGGCAATATGACCTAATAATGATCGATATTGCTTTGCCTAGAATGAATGGGATTGAACTTTATTATAAAATCAGGAAACTAGACAATAAAGTCAAAATATGTTTCCTAACAGCAGGTGAGATGTATTATGAAGAGATTAGAAAACAAGTGTTCCCAGAGTTAGAAGCAAACTGCTTCATTAGAAAACCTGTCGCAAATGAAGACTTGATTAGAAGTGTCAAAAATATACTAGAAATTCAATAGTTCTAGGTATCTAAGAGAAAGTTTACGAATTATCGCCTGTGGGTCTAGTCTACTAATTTCACGCCCATTGAATTTTGCAACCGCACCAGACTTTGTAGGATCCTAAGTTATGTTGAAATATCGGATCCGGTTTTCCTATACTTTTGTAATGCTTTAGTAATGAAAACTATATCTTCAATGCTTTTTACAAACTTTTGAAGTTGAATCATATCCTTCGATTCCTTACTTTCGGCCACAAGAAAATCTGTTGATAGTTTGTTACTTCTAGATTTTCACTGTATGTATCTATATTTAGAATAGAAAAGTGTTCCCTGAATATATTACATACCCCTCCTAGTCAGAAATCTGTTTTCTCTTATATTCTACTTCTAGTAGTAAAGTATCTATTCTATACGACCTTAGTTATAAAATGACTTGTCAATATAACAAATAATAATCATCTCTACAATAATTGCAATTTATGTACATAATCCGAAAAACGAGTTTTTACCTTTAATTACATTACCAATGAGGATTATACTTTTGAAGATAATCTTTGCCTTTATTGGTTATAACATATTCCCCAACTACATTTACCACAAGAAGTTTTAGTTCGGTGAGAAGATTCATCCAGATTCTAACCAACTGCTCATCATTGTCAAATCGTTGGATTAAATATTCTTCATTTTTTCCTTCAGATAAACATTTCAAAATGAATAATGCGGACTGCATCTCTGACAGGTTATTTATATAGGAATTTTTTGTTGTCCTCGTTTTTCCTCTTTCACTCTACTTGACCCTGCAATTTACCGTCAATACTGAATAATAATAGACTATTCATGCAATACTTTTACATAATATCAGATTATGAGCTCAGCCAATCAGCTTTAAGTATAAGGCTTCCTAATATACTAAATAATAAGCCTGGTTATACATTTTTAGTAACAGATAGAAATTTGGACTTGGTGTCTGTACCAATTAGAATAACAACTACATTGTTTTTCCTATTTGGTTCAAGCCTGAGCTAAACCCTTTACTATAAGTAGTATAGTTCTGCAACATATTTTAATATTTTGCCACTCAAAATCATATATCAGTACAAAGTTAATGGCTTTGGATTATTCTCTTATCCAGTACGTTATCTACGTTAGACAACAAATCTCATTCTTGGTGGATGAGTTAGGAGTGGTAGTGCTTCAACTACTTTAAATAACTTCAAAGGGCTATAATATACAAAGTGAATGTATAGAATAAGAATTATTCAGTTTTATAATGACTCCAAAATATCTTCAAAAGGGATATGATTATAACCGGTGTCGCTAACAGGATTAACTATCGCAATAACGGGCAGCCGGAGAGGATCGGAGCTGGCTCGTATTGTAGAAAATTTCGGTGGTAAATCATATGTTGCTCCAACAATAGGAATTGACGCAAGTATAGAGACCCCTGATGAAGCCATTGTCGAATTCATAAAAAAGCTAACAAAACAAGATATCGATTATATGATCTTTATGACTGGTCCCGGAGTCTTCTCTCTGATGTCTATAGCTAGGAATTATAGGATGGAAAAAATCTTGCTTGAAGCTTTACAGAAGGTTAATGTTGTTGCAAGAAGCTCAAAACCTGAGATGGTGTTGAAAAAATATGGTATAAAGGTAGATCTGGTTCCACAAGAAAATACAGCCCAAGGCATATTAAAGCTACTTAAAAATATAGGAATACTAGGAAAATCTGTTGCTATATTATGGCATGGTGGATACCAAATGCAATTAAAAGAGGAGCTATATAAAGGAGGAGCAGCAAAGGTAATCGAAGCTTCTACTTATCGATATTCTCTCGAACTCAAAAACGACGGTGCTTCAATCCTCAAATCAATGGGATTTAATTATCTTGATCCACAGGTAGAAATGGTAGTCAAACTCATAGAGGACATTAAAAGTGGTAGGATTGATGTAATAACTTTTACAAGTCCTCCTTCCGTGCATGGTCTTTTCAAGATAGCCAATATTAAACATACAGAAAGATCATTAAAAGAATCTCTTAATACCAACGTAATTGTTGCAGCAGTAGGCCCATCTACCAAAGAAGCAATAGAAAGAAATGGGGTTTTTGTAGATGTTATGCCTGAAATCTATAAGATGGGCACAATGATCAAGTCTATCAGTGATTTTGTAGTTCGAAATAATATTTCAAAAAACAAGGTCTGGAATCAAAATCTCAAATTAAATAAAATTGATAACTTTAGATTATACGACCCTTGAAGCAGAAGGAAAAATTATCAGAAGAGAAAAGGAAATTTAATTGTCAAAAAAATAAGAGAAAAGAAAAGAAAAAAGTTGGTTTAATATGTATATTCCTCTACTATATTGCTCACCTCGTCTGTTAAACTGATGATAGTTTGCCTTGATGTTCAAATACAGTTGATGGCTCAAAGAATGGGCAGTTAACTACATGTTTCCCACCCATGGCAGGTACTACTGTGATTAATCCTGTCGCTTGCATAGCAGCAACATCATGCATATTTTCTAAAATGCGGGCCTTTGACGAGTCTTTCCATTCAATGAATGATATTCTCCACATTGGACTATAGTTAGTATCATCTGGGTTTGCTGCACCGATGCCTGATTGGAATCCCATGGGGCCTGAGCCTCTAATTCCCTTACCAAATTGTAGTAGATCTACCGCTATAGGAGTAGTAGCTATTAATTCGTCTGCTTGAACAAATGGAACTCCCATCATATTTGCAGGCATCTCTGGCGTAGCGTCTGTAACTATGTAATAAATTGTCTTGCCATCAGGTCCCCATCCTCTGTGAGCAACGAAAGTTACTGTCATCTTGCTAGTATCAATAGTTAGTACTTGACCTTCCATGTAAGGGGTGTCATCAGTAATATTCTTATCTTGCTTGATCTTTAGAGAACCCCCTTCCCATTTAATAGCAGGATGGTTTACGATTGTGTCAGTCTTTGTAACGGTCAGACTTCCATTTTGCTGCGAAGCCATTATATCTTGAACTGATTTTATCTCTTTTGCTGCAACACCTTGATTCCACTCTACCATATTTACTTGCAATAATGGACTATATCCCTGGTCACCAGGTTTTGCATTTAGAACAGGCAGTTGAAATCCAAATGGTCCTTGACCAGGAATACCATTTGTAAATATATATGCCTGTCCACGAGCTGCTTCTGGGGTTTTTGCTATTATCGGCGCAAAGTTGACCTTAAAGCCAGTTTCATTTGCTATTTGAGTAGCTGTCTGGTTATCTGATGCATCTGTTGCAATAAAGTATACTTCATTCCCATTCTCATATCCTTTCATCAACGGGATATCAAGGGCGACATTTGCCTGTGATAGCTTTAACACTGATCCAGGACCTTCAGCAGCTGTAATGTTAGCGGAAGAGGATGCGGCTGCTGATTGATTAGATGATGATGTGGATGACATTGCTGTATTGTTTGTCTCCTGTTGCTGACCAAAACTTTGTGAATTTGAAATTGATGGTGCCAGAAGAACCAAGTTAACTAAAGCCACAGTAATCAAGAAATGCAAATTCTGACAGTTCTTACAATTCTTAGGTCTACTTCTATCTGTTTTCATCTACTAGGGAAATATTTGGTTTCTATAAATCTTATTCCTACAATTCAACAATGTGAGCTTTAATGGTTCAAGATACGATTTAACTATAGTATAAAACTAGTCTTAGCTTTTAAAATATACATCCTCTAAAATGTATTACATACTATTGACTACGCCCAGATGCCACTAGATAATAAAATCCTAATTATCCAGCAGATTTTACGTCATTATTACTGCTGTCATATAATTCTGTCTTGGGATGAAATGCCACCCATTCAAACCAAAATCCTTCATCAAAAGATAGACGTGTAAGTTGTTTTCCTTTCATCTGTCCACTAATAGATTTCCCATCAAAGTTCCACATACTGTTTGTTTGTTTATCAACAAATTTTTTGTCTTTTATATTATAATTAAATTCCAGTGTTTGTCCATTTACTACAGGATCATATACTCGTGCCATAAATGGATGTAATGAGAGTAATACAATTGGTTTGCCATTCACTTGATTATTTATGACCCTTTTGCCCTCAATTTCTTGAAGCTTAAATGCCTTGTACTGACCTTTATTTTCAAGTCCAATTACGATTTCCTTTAGTCCAACTCTATCATCACTATTTGAAACTGGGAATAATATTTCTCCATTTGTATAATAATCTCCATATGGATCTGCTCCATAAGGTCTAGTAGAACCAGTGTCAGTAGAGAGTACTTTGGAATCTGGATACAATTGCTTCCATTCTTTCCAATATGCTACATCAAATGGTATCCTCTCTAATTTAATTCCTGCAAAGGTTCCACCTATTCCTTGAGCCATTGCTTGACTCCAAAGAGACTTGGTTGTTCTATCATACATTACAAGGTTGCTGTTATAGAGTTTACCTGATGTTCCAAATTCAAGTATCTGTCCGTCATTCATAGTTCGATTAAAAACTTGATTAGTAAAGCACAGAGGGCAGTAAGTTACAGCTACCGGAGTATTTCCTACCTTATCATTTACAATTTCATGCCATACTAAGATCTGGAGAGGATAGGCTCTGATATCTCCATTTATATTCAGACCGACAACAAGATCGGAATCTTCTAAAAACTCTTCAGCTTTCCGTATTTGTATGAATTTAGGGTTGTCAATGGAGGGGATGCCATCTGGTGGAGGACCGCCGTTTACTATCAGTTCTGGGGGAACTATATTCCTATTTTCTTCCTCACCCACAAGTGTGTATACTGGGTTAATACTTTCTGTATTAGTGGTAGAATTAGAAATAGACACTGAATTGATATCCATTCCCGGAATGAGAACAACCAGAGAAATACCAATTATAGATAAGGTAGCTATCAAAATTAACATCTTCCTATTCGGGCCCTTGTAGGATATTTTATTACCGCTCAGATTTCGACTTCCTCTTTCTTGTCCTTATTCTTATCATCCGTTTCTGCGGTATATTGATAGTTTAACTGAAAATGGCCATTCTCCGAACTATAATTTCTTTGATTTAACTCCTTCTTTAGTCTAAGTGCAGATAATCCTGCAAAACCAAATACTATTGCTAAGCTTATGTATGAAAGTACTCTTGAGTATTCTATTAATACTATAGATAGACTGCTTCCAAAAATTGAAGGGAGCATGGATAATATTAAAAGCCAGCTACCACAACACCCCAAGGGAACAAGCGAAAAGAATGAAAAAAATGAACTAATAGCAGTACTACTTGACCCGCCACCGAAAATTCCTTTTCTCCTTTTATCTATTCTGCAGCCTAAACTTTTACTATAGCTTGCTAGGAAAAATTGTATTCCTACTCCTAAAGCTAGTCCAAAAATTACAATAGAATTTACCTTAAAAGCAGCATTAACAGCTGCAATAGCGGGAAGACTAGGCGTTGTGATAACAACTATTGCAAGATATATTGCCCCAGTAATTACACCTATGATTATTCCCTTTACAAATGATTTTTTGATATTATAACTAGAAAATGCTTGTTGAGAAGAATCTACAATTTTCTTCATGACATTGACAACTAATTAACCGAAATTCATCTATTTAGGTCGATACTCCAACTGTTAAAGAATACCTAGAACGCTTGAGGAGCATGGATTTAGCACGACAACACTATTTTAAGTATGAAAAAAGTTTAACGAAGAGCATTGCTTGTTACTAAAAGCTTTCCCAACGTTGTAAGTGTTGCGGAGATCTTGCCTCTTTCACCTTTTTCAACTTCTATTAATCCTAAACCAGCAAGGCCCTTGGAATCTTTTCCTCCTTGTACGTGGTAACTTAATAGCGGTTTTCCAAATCCTGACAGTTCTTCTAATTCATCTAGACTCCCGATAATTCCTCCGGCACTATCAATTGCTTTTAATATCTTAATCTTTGCTTCTGATATTATTTCACTATAACTTAGTTTGAGAACAGGCATTAATAGTGGAATAGTATGTGTTGAATCCATACCAAAAGCCTTAATACCATTTATAAATGCTGAAGATAATGCAGCACAACCAAGTAGTTTGTCTCCAGAGCTTATATTCATAAGTACTTGTTGAAATTCTTTAGCGTTAAGATTTAAAATTTCGTTTACTCTTTCCATGGTATCTCTAATAACATTTTCTTTAGTTACAAGATTAATAGTGGTTGGTAAGCCAAGTACACCACGAATTCTTTTTGAAAATTCCTCAGCTTTATTCTTGTCTGAATCAAAACAAATCATAACTAATTTGTGGACTGGAAAACTTCTTATTCCTAATGCTATTCCATCTTGACCATCCGAACCAAATGTGCTAATCTGAAGTGTTCTTAGATGTTGTGCCAATACCGTCTCATATATGTTATTAAGTCCATATTAATAAAAAATGCCTTCAACCGTTGGAATTTACCTTTAACTGTTAAAGAAATGGAAGAAGAAGACAAGTACTTAATTTGTCTTCCCACTGACTATGCTGTTAGTTGCCGATAGGCTTAACAATGGAGATTGTATTGATACAAACGAAGGCCGATATGTACTTTGATATGATAATAGGAATGGTTTTAGGAATGGTTGCCAGTCCTCTTATGATGAAGGCAATTAAATCTATTAAGCAAAGAAGAAGAGTTTCTAGAATGCTACACGAGATTTCCGACCTACAGAAAAACGGCAAGCTATCTTATAGGGATCAGGTATTATAATCATGATTATGAGAATAGTGCTTGTGATGACACCGGTACTGTTTCTATCATCTACGGTCCCAAATCTATTGATAACAGAAAATCATAATATTTTACTAAATCAAGACGTGTATGCACAGCTAGGAATATCTCCAGGGGAAATTCTATTGAATGATACAGGTAGTACTATAGATACTACCAACACTACAGCAGGTGAAAATAATACTACTACAGTTGCTCAAATAACTCCTGCGCCGGAGGTCAATAATACTTTGATTGGAAGATCAACTCCTACCACAGCTGGAAATTTGACTGCAGAAAATATAAACGAGGATAATAATACAGGAGAAGCTGAACCAATTGGAGGCATTAAATGATACTCTCAAATTATACTATATCTGACTTAGAATGGATAATCGGTATTTGTCGGGTTGGTAGCGAGTTGTCGTAATGTCAAAATAGCACGAGCAGTATGATTAGTGGAATGATGATGCAGTAGGTTAATCTTATCAGATGCTATAATGTAGTTTGAAGAAGATGTTTATTTTGCTATAACCTGGGCGACAATCTTTCTTTCAGCCTTTCTAAGGTGTTCAACAAATGTTGATTTGCCCATATCGAGGTGTCTAGATACTTCCTCAGAAGACACTTTTCGTTGTACATCATAATAGCCAAGACTATATGCTGTAATCAGTGCTTGTCTCTGTCTGCCTGTTAAATCATCCAGATGAAACTCTTGTCTTGATTCAAGTGCACCGAGTCCTGTAAGTTTGAATAGTCAACTATCCAGTGTTGAAGAATAACTAAGAAACTTTGCATTTCCTTTTCTTTCCCTATCAATTCTATCTTCATCTTATCTACATCCTAGAAATTCTGGTGGTTTAGACATCATTTACTTGAAATGGCTTGACATTCTTAGGGGGTGGCGGAACGCAGGAGATGCTTGACTTTTGAGGCAAAAATAATCTCACTGCCGAAGTTGAAGTCATTCCAATCTAGAAGGTCAACGAGGCTTACGAGAGACTCTCCAATGCAGATGTAAAATATCGCTTCTCCATTGTCTTCTCTCAAATCTAAATACCAGGATATGTTGCCACAAACCAAGGTTGAATCAAGGGTTTCCGTACGGATAGGAGGAATACGGGATGAGTAGATCCAATGATACAATAGAAAATATAGTATTTAGTGACTATGCTGTTATCTTATCCGCTTATGTGATCAGCAGGTAATAAAGAAAGAACGATGACTCGCTTATGTGAATCGTTATTCATAGAATCGTTATTCATACACAGATGAGTGACCTTGCTTGGAATGTCCTCCTACTACTCTTCCTTTAGTCCTTATCTTTGTATTCTTTGTAATATCGTGCCTTAATCGATCGATATCCTTCCTCTCTGTTTTTGATTTTCCTGATGAGCCGATATTCTTTTCATCGCTATATGAAGAAGACTTGACATTGAACAGATCGTCTTTACTTGTATAGGTATATTCAATTTTCTTTGGATCTATTATCTTTATTCCTTTTTCTTTATGATGATTGTTTTTTCCCAGGTTCATTTTTCCTCTATTTTTTTGAATATCTACTATTGTAGGTCTAATTTTGACAAGATAATAGCAGATGCAAGTTAATGGGAAAACAACCAACCAACAATAGCAAGTGCTACATCCATCAAAAAGTAACAAGAGTTACGTAAGACTTTCGAATGTAGACACTAAAATTGCTCAGTTCATATTGGATATAAATATTTACGGATGCAACCTTACTTATGTGGATGCACCCCAGCAACAACATTCTTTGCATGAGCAATTTGGACATGTTTGAGGAGAATTGCTGTCTTTACAATCTTTCGGATAGCATTCACAATCAGCACATTTGACTATATTATCCATGTTTACCTATCTTTTTTCCCAATATCGCATAAATTTCTTCCTCATTAAACAATTTATGAACTCATTGTATATAGTTCATGAACTCTTGTGTTTGTAAGTAATGATAGATATTTGGTCGCAAAGCTGGCTCAGAAGAAGTAGTTTCTAATTTGAATTATTCGTTGCAATATCGGAACTGTCCCCTTTCTGCATATGATCAATAGTCATATGTTGTTGCATTTCTGCGAAGCTGGAAAATTCCACCCCACATATTTTGCATGTGCTGGAATCAATGTTGCTATTTTCCACAATCTATTTATGCGCTTTAATCTAGATAAACCATTTTAATAAAGGAAGCATGATATTAAGTATGAAAACCTTG
>JAREAI010000158.1:0-11097 GCA_029240435.1 Nitrososphaeraceae archaeon
AACTAGAAATAGTTTATAAAAGTTTTTAAAATGAGAGAAGTAATCAGATAAGAAAGGTTATTGTTAGTTTTACAGATGTTCTCTTACATCTTCACAGTTGTTTGTATGTGTATCACCTTTACTTGGATTAAAGTCTATTATCACATCAAGACCATCTCCACCCTCAAGCAGATCATTTCCATCCTGTCCATAAAGTTCATCATTGTCTTTTCCAGCTACTAGAAAGTCATCATCAAATCCTGCGAAAATAACATCATCTCCTCTTCCAGCATACAGTTCATCTCCTCCTTCACCGCCTTCTAGATTATCATCTCCACTATTACCGTATAGATTATCATCATCAAAACGACTCTGCAATACATCATTATCAGCTTCACCATACATTACATTCTCCAGATCACATCCAAGCATAATATCAGGGTCATTAGTACCATCAGTAGTAATAATACTACCAATAGAACAAGCTGCCTCTATTACATTATATCCCCATGACTCAGTAAGCGGTATTAGTGACGCTAAAAGAAATAATACTATACTAATTGATGCTATTCTTGTTGAAAATCCTCTTAATATATATATATATATATATATATTTTGTTAATTCATTACAACTTATAATAGATATGAATTAAAATTTAGAACAATATTATAATAAACTTAAGAATATGTAGAATCTCTTGTTAATGAATAAAGCTTCAATACTTGTATGATATGTGTTTAGGATCATTTTATTCAACTCAGTTCTTTATATAGTATAATTGATAAACCCTCTTGACATCGTTCTAAAATAGTCCAATAAAATGTGCCGATCCGATATGGTAGAAGAAGAATTGACTTAATTATATAAAGAAGCAAGAAAAATTTTAGAACAGAAATTCGATATGATACAATTCAAAAATGACAATAAAAATAGTAATACACAATGTATTGTTATTATAAACTCTAATAGCTTTCCTATTTAATCAACCCGCTTTCGCAGGATAAGTCAGCAAGTTTCATACGTCAGAATTTCTTATAGGTCCTAAATATTATTTATCAGAGATTTAAAGAGTATATAAAAGATCAGCTTTTGTTCAGACATCTGCTGTAAGAGTAAGATTGTTTGCTTATTCATTACATATCACAGCCAATGAAGTAATGGATCTGTAGCATTGGTATTTTGTGGCATTATTTTGGCTTTTTATAAGGATATTTCCACGTCACAGTTATTAACGATCTTGCACAATTTAATTGATCACTTGACATTGAAAAAATTTTATAAGATGAATCAAAGTGAACGTTTACGCTATTTAAAAAAAATAACAGGTTTGTCTGCACAGGATATTGCTATATTACAAGATCCTTCATCAGCCTTCAGATTTGACAATGCTAATACAATGATAGAAAATGCAAT
This sequence comes from Nitrososphaeraceae archaeon, assembly GCA_029240435.1. GTDB lineage: Archaea > Thermoproteota > Nitrososphaeria > Nitrososphaerales > Nitrososphaeraceae > JAJNBK01. The sequence continues at coordinate 1,394 of JAREAI010000158.1, forward strand.
AGGTATATTTGCTCTTCCACTTGGTATTGCAACAAACTTCGTAATTAATGGCAAAGAATACCTTCTACCAATGGCTATAGAAGAACCTTCCATAATTGCAGCAGCAAGCAAAGCAGCAAAAATTGCAAAGAGTAAGGGAGGTTTTATAGCAGAAGCAGACGAATCAATTATGATAGGTCAAATACAGATAGTCTCATTACCTATTTCTGAAGAATCTGCGAAAATAAACATTCTATCTAGTAAGAAAGAAATATTAGAGTTGGCTAGCTCAAAGAGCAGATTCGCTGTTGTTAAAGATCTGCAAGTAAGACAAGTGCAAGACAAAAGCCAACATAATAAAGGAGTTATGCTTCTTGTAGAATTACTTGTTGATGCTAAAGATGCCATGGGCGCAAATATAGTAAATACAATGTGTGAATCAATAGCTCCAGTAGTGGAACAGTTAACTGGTGGCAAAGTTATATTAAAAATAATTTCAAATTATGCAACAAAGAGGCTTGTAAAATGCAAAGCAATTTTCGATAAGGATGAGCTAGGAGGACAAGATGTTGTGGAGCGAATTTTGTACGCTTACGCTTTTGCATATTCTGACGTATACCGTGCTGTGACTCATAACAAAGGTGTAATGAATGGTATTGATGCAGTTGCCTTGGCTACAGGTCAGGACTTTCGTGCAATTGAGGCTGGAGCCCATGCATATGCTGCCAGAGACGGTACCTATAGATCAATGACTAACTGGAATAAAACGGAGGATGGCGATTTAGCAGGTGAGATAGAACTACCAATGGCTATTGGAATAGTTGGAGGAGTCGCCTCAGTCCATCCAATGGCCAAACTCGCGTTAAAAATTCTTGGAGTTAAAACCGCTAAGGATCTTGCAATTATATTAGCTGCTGCTGGTCTTGCTCAAAATTTTGCAGCTATTAGAGCACTAGCATCTGAGGGTATTCAGAAAGGGCATATGAGATTGCATGCTAGAAATATTGCTGCAGCGGCAGGTGCAACAGGTAATCAAATCGAAATAGTTGCCAATAAAATTGCGGAAGAAAGAACTGTAAATGTAGACAGAGCAAAAGAAATTCTTGCATTGATAAATAAGGATAATTATAGTAACTAAACATAAAAGTGTCTTGTAATGAGGTATTCTCTTTTATATTGACACTAAAGGTGTTGTACATTCTCAACAGACAATAGTAACCCTATATGAGATTGACTATTTTGGAATGCCTACGAAAAGAAGTCTTCTAATTGAAATGATGAAGTTCTGTATTACTCAACTGTAAGATCTATGAACAATATCATTTATAACGTCATTACTTACGTTAACTTCCTGACATTTACTGTATGTTTGAATGCAATAGAAATTACTAATGAAAGTTATCTCATCGTCGTTTAAGGCAACAATATCTCCATGGAAATCGATTTTGCCTTCAAGCAATTGGAACCATGAAAGTCAAATCATTCAGAGTCTGGCTTGACAATATTGACTTTGACATAGGAGGCAAAGAGGTGTAAGGCGAGATGTATTCAAACTCAGTATTAATACTGTCAATACAGAGAGAAGACAGAGCTCGTCAAAAATGTTTATGGACGAAAATCAGGCCTCAGCATTCGCAGGAACCTTTACCTTTGATAAGTAACTATTGATAAATTCTGTAAATCGGATAGGGGAGCGCTTCCTGATAACACAATTAGTTCATCCCCAAAGTGTCAATATGTTAACACGACCTTAGAATATATTTATAATCTAATCTAAAAGTATATTTAATGATTGATGAGTTTCATGTGAAAAAACTCATACTAAAGATTAGTATAAATCAATTCTTTAAAACAAGAATGCGACTTGCGGATAAAAATTGTTCATTCCCAAGGTTTTTAATAAATATATATCCGATAATAGATTTTGGTTATTTATCCATATGCATACTGTGAAATTCGCAATCCCAAAAGGTAGCATTGAGGATGCGACATTTAGAATTCTTGAAGAGGCATGGCAAACCGTAAGTGGTCGCGGGCGTACTTATAGAGTAAAACTCAGTGATTCTGAAATAGATGTCAAAATATTAAGACCCCAAGAAATTCCAACTTATGTTCAAGAAGGGTTCTATGATGTTGGAATTACAGGCAAAGACTGGATTAGAGAGGCCAAAGCGGATGTCAAAATATTACTTGATTTAGAATATGGCCGAGTAAAACAAGTAATTGCAGTTCCACAAAGTTTTCAATTCAATGACTTGACAGGATTAATTACGGAGTTTGCCAAAAATAATAAAACTCTAAGGATATCTTCAGAATATCTCACTACTACAGCTTCTCATATAAAATCTAACCTTGCTTATCGAAAATATTTTGGAGGTAGCGATCCTATGATCATTACTCCGTGGCTAAGAGTGGGAGAGAATAAACATGTCCAGATATTCCTTTCCTTTGGAGCCACAGAGGCAAAGCCACCTGAAGATGTTGATGCAATTTTTGATATTACCGAAACTGGGAGCACTCTTGCACAAAATAATCTGAAGATAATTGATAGAGTTATGGAGTCTTCTGCTGTTCTCGTTGCAAATAAGAATGCTCTGAAGGATCCTAAAAAAAGAGAGAAGATAGCAGATATGATTGCATTATTAAAAGGGGTAGTAGAAGGCCGTAAAAAGCTTCATATTTTCGTCAATGTAAAAAAAGAAAATCTCAATAAATTGCTAAAAAACCTGCCTGCATTAAAAAAACCAACAATTAGCCCATTAAGTGAAGATGGGTGGTATGGAGTAAATACAATTATTGATAAGACTGAATTTATCAAAATAGTTCCTGTAATGAGAAAGATGGCTCAAGGCTTAGTTGTAATGGAGCCAAGACAGATTCTGCCTCTACATGAGATAAATTTAGATGAGTATTCTTGATAAGGACAATAATTATTAAGAACGCAAAATCTGACGCTGAAAAATTAAGAAATGCCAGCAATAGCATTTCTAATGAATTAATTCAAAGAACAAAAGTGATAATGGAAGATATAGAAAAATATGGCGACTCAGCAATTATGGATTATGAGGAAAAGTTTGATGGTATTAGATTAAACTCATTGAAAGTTACAGATGAAGAAATAAGGGAGGCATATAACAAAGTTACCAAAAAACAGATTCAATCTATTAAGATGATAAGAAATAGTCTAATTAAGACCGAAATTGCACTTTTCAAGCAGTTGCAGAAAATTTCACTTTCATCGTACGGAGTAAAGATTCAGCGTATGATTCAACCTATCCCTAGTGTTGGATGCTATATCCCTGGTGGAAAAGCTCGCTATCCTAGTACGATGGTAATGTGTGCCGTCCCTGCAAAAGTGGCTGGAGTAAAGAGAATAGTGGCAATATCTCCACCATTAAAAGATGGAAAGATAGATCCTTTGACTCTTGTATCAGCAGAAATTTGCGGTGTTGATGAATTCTATAAGATAGGTGGTGCACAGGGAATTGCGGCTTTGACTTTTGGAACTCAGAGTATCAACAAAGTAAGCAGGATCGTTGGTCCAGGAGGCATATTTGTCTCTATTGCCAAAACTCTTGCTTCCGCTAGAGTTTCAATAGATATGGTTGCTGGTCCTACTGAATTAGTAGTATATGCAGATGCAAAGACTGATGCAAGGCTAATTGCACTTGATATTATATCGCAAGCAGAACATAGTTACGATACATTTTGTGGGCTTGTCACGACATCAAAGGAATTAGCAAGACAAGTTAATGCAGAGATCCAATCCCTTCTTAACAATAACTCTATCAGTCGAAGTGATATCGTCAGAAGAAGTTTAGTAGAGAATGGATTCTTTGCAATCTGTAAAAATGAATCTTTTACTCCATCTTCAGCTAGTGATTATTGTTTGGGTTCTAATCATATTCTTCCAACCATGGGCTTCGGTAAATCTAGAGGATCATTGTCCGTCCTCGATTTTATAAAGATAGTAAATAAAGTAGAAGCAACTAGGTCAGGTTTGAAGAAAGTAGAATCTAAAATTAGGGAAATTACATTAGCTGAAGGTTTGATGAATCATTACGAAGCCGTAAAGGAAAGAATAAAATAATGAGGCCTTGGTTCTCCGAGAAATTAGAACGGCTCTCCAAACTTGATAATTATATCAGGCCAGAAAAAATTAAAAACGCTATTAAATTAGATTCCAATGAGAATTTTCTATTAAATAGGAACTTTATCTCAGAAATTGCTTTACAAGCTCTAAAATACACAGATTTAAGAGAATATCCACTAGAGCAATTTGAGGAGATATATAAACGACTGGAAGAATATATAGGCATCAGTAAAAAGTACCTCGCAATAGGGAATGGGTCAGATCAAATAATTGAATTAATTCTTTCGATTATTGGAAGGCAACAACGAGCTACTATTTTCACACCAACTTTTTCTTATTTCGTAAACCGATGTAAATTACATGATATAACAGTCAATCGAGTACCATTAAATACAACAGATAACGCTCTACGGAAAGAAGAATTTTTAAATAGTGCCAAACAATCTGATGTGGTTTATATTTGTTCTCCTAATAATCCAACTGGCAATCAATTTGACAAGCAATTAGTTTTGGAAATTATAGATATGCTTGAAGATAAATTAATCATAGTCGATGAGGCATATGTTGAATTTGCAGATTATTCTTTAACTTCAGATGTTGCAAAATATAATAATATTGTCATATTGCGCACCCTGTCTAAAGCATTTGGATTAGCTGGCGCGAGAATAGGCTACTTGATATCTGATGAAAAGTTTGCACAGGTATTTAGATCAATAATCCAATCGCCTTATCCAGTCAATAGTCTATCATTAACAATAGCAAGTATAATGTTCTCTAATTATAGTTATATCAAAGCTACTATTGAATTGATTAAAAATGAAAGAAAAAGAGTGTTTGACTATCTCTCCAAATTGAATGGAATTAAGGTTTTCAATTCTAATGCAAATTTCATTTTCATGGAAACCTATGATAAATATAATGCGATTCTAAAAGAGTTAGAAAAAGGAGGAATAGTTGTTAAAAAGATAGGCGATATTCAGAGTTATAGGGGCTGTATTAGAGTTACTGTAGGTACGAAGGATATGAATGATAAATTTATTAAATCAATAGAAAAGGCAGTATAAAGAACAATCCATAGCGATTTGATTGTCTTTCTATATCAAATATCAATTAATGTATGATGTATATTTTATTGATCACAAACTTAAAACTTAATATATTAATTTTATCATTATCAAAAACTTAATGTGGTAAGTTTTTTCTCTTATATGATTATTATGATTCACTATCTTAAGATATAAATTTATTTCTACATATATCTAGTACGGAAAGGTTCTATAAGAAAAATAATATAAATATATCTTATATGGATGGATAATATCATCAGACATCATGGAAAAAATGATTGCTGGATAATGAATAGTCTAGGAACATAAATCTAGCTTATTCAAATCCATTATAGATGCTCAATGGGTTGATTGATTTACTTTAAAGCTTTATTCTATATTATACTGATCCTTTAGAACAAGGCTTATTTCTGTTACTGATTATGACATGTGTCATAAACCATTCAAAGAGATAGATATTATCTTTAACGCTGATCTGCTGAACATAGCAATTGGTTAATGTTCTCACAGCCAGGCTGCTTCATGTTTATATAAGTATATATTCTCTATGTCATACAAATCTTAAATTTATCAATCATATATTCAATACAATAAAACTGGCAGATGACAATAAAGCGGTTGCACCAATATTATATAGATAAAGAATTCAAAACATTCAATCCACAATGTATTCTTTTTGATATCGACGGAGTATTAGTAGACATAAGAAAATCGTATAATATAGTAATAAAAAAAACTGTAGATTTCATACTTAAGTACATAATAGGCGATACAGTTCTAAAAGGAATAGTCAATGATGATATAATCCTAAAGTTCAGACAAACAGGTGGCTTCAACAATGACACTGATACTAGTTATGCCATCGCGCTCGCGATTTTAGTAAATCCGCAAAAAAGTATTAGATCAACAAGAGAATTTCTTAGTTTTATCGCTAAGAATGTAGATGAAGGCGGTATTATTTCTGTCGAAAAGTTTCTATCCTCATATTTTCATTATGCAGACATTCAAAGATTAAAAAAAATATTAGTTTATCCTGCCCCACTTGGCAACAGTATGCTTGCGACAGTTTTTGATGAATTTTTTTATGGACCAGAATTGTTCGAAAAACGCCATAAGATTAAACCAAAATATTATTTTGGAAAACCTTTGATCGAAAATGATAAGCTTTTAGCTACCCGTACTACGATTAATGATATTACGAAGAAGTTTGGTAGCAATGTTGCTATTGTATCAGGTAGAAGTAAGATCGCAGCAGAATATTCACTGAAACCAGTATTCGATGTATTTAATCAAAGAGCTTGTATATTTCTTGAAGATGAAGAACGTGAATACAGCAAACCTAATCCTTACGCAATAAAGAAAGCTATGAAAATAATGAATAGTAAGACTGCTATATACGTTGGAGATTCAGCTGAAGACTTATTAATGGTGAGGAGAGCAGAAAAAGAAACAGATATCAAAATAGCTTTTTTTGGAGTTTACGGGTGTAGTACACAGCCCATATTAACTGCAAGACAATTCAGGAAAATTGGAGCAGAGGTGATAATAGAAAATATCAATATATTACCGAACATATTAAATAAAGTATTATAAAATAGTATGTATCTTTGGTTTCTTCTGCTACTGACGAAAGAACTGCAAAGATTGAAAGAACCACTAAAGAGACCTCTGTTACAGTGGAGGTAAATATTGACGGTACGGGAGAGACGACTATAAAAACAGGTCTTCCATTTTACGATCATCTTGTTACATCCATTGGTAAACATGCCAACATAGATATTATTCTAACAGCCGAATCAAAAGATAGAGTCATACATCATCTAGTAGAAGATATTTCAATTGCACTTTCGCAAACTATAGACAAGGCACTTGGTGATAGGTCACATATCATGCGATTCGGATACGCAATGGTTCCAATGGATGAATCTTTGGCATATGTATCAATAGATCTTGTGAAACGTCAATTTTATGTTATACAATTAAAGTTATCTAGAGATATAGTCGAAGGGATCCCAAGAGAAGACATAGAACACTTCATAAGATCGCTTGCACAGAACTTGAATGCATGTACACATGTAATTGTCGAATATGGAGATAACGACCACCATAAAATTGAATCAGTGATAAAAGCATTTGCGGTAGCACTCAGAATGGCTGCTAGTATTAATCAAAAAAGTGAAGGAGTACCTAGTACAAAAGGTGCAATGTAATGGTTAATGTAGCAATATTTGATTACGGTGCAGGTAACCTTTTCAGTTTGAAGGCCGCTTTGGAAAGAAACGGGGCACAGAATGTCATAATTATACATGATATGAAGAGTCTCGATAAATTTGATGGTTTAGTTCTACCGGGAGTAGGCAATTTCGATCCTGCAGTAAAATCAATTGAACCCTATAAAGACATATTCATAAAATCTATTGAGGAGGATTTTATGCCAATACTTGGCATCTGTTTAGGCATGGAGATGTTATTCAATCATAGCGAAGAAGGAACACGTGACGGTCTTAAAATTCTGGATGGCAAAGTAATAATATTACCTAAGAAAAAAGTCAAGGTTCCACACATGGGTTGGAACAATCTTGAGATAATCAAAAAAGAAAGTAAGTTATTACAAGGTATTAAGGATGGGTCATGGGCATATTTCGTCCACTCATATCTGATAGCGCCAGAAAATAATAGTATAGTTTCTGCAATTGCTCAATATGGAGTTAGCGTTCCAGCAATAGTTGAGGAAGGCAATCTATACGGTACCCAATTCCATCCTGAAAAATCTGGCAAATTAGGTGCAATTATAATGAAAAACTTTCTCAATGTGTGTTCTGATCAAAAATGAAAGTGATACCATCAATAGACCTTATGAATGGAAATGTTGTTAGATTGGTTAGAGGAGATCCTGCTAATAAAGTGGTATATAGCGATAATCCTATAGAAACTGCAAGGAAATGGGAAGCAGCTGGTGCAGATATGTTACATGTTGTAGACCTAGATGCAACATTGCGAACTGGCATTAATAACAATGAAATTGTTTTTAAGATAATTGATTCTGTAAAAATTCCTGTTCAAGTGGCAGGTGGTATTAGATCAATTAACGCCATAAATGAGATGCTTAACAAAAATGCAGCTAAAGTAGTTCTGGGAACCATAGCTTACAAAGAACCAGATTCCATACGACAGATAGCCAAGAAAAAGGTTGAAAAATTAGTAATTTCAATTGATCAAAATAATGGCAGAGTCATGATTGATGGCTGGAGGGAGGCTTCCGGCTATGGAATCGTTGATGCAATTAATCTGTTTATGGCAATGGGTATCAGAGAATTTTTGCTGACAAGTATAGACAGAGATGGAACATTAAATGGACCTGACGTCATGACATTGTCTCTTGCAAGCAGTTTCGCCAATTCACTAATAATAGCAAGTGGAGGAATTTCGAGTCTAGAGGACATTATTAGAGTTCGGAGCGCAGGATGCTACTCTGTCATACTGGGTAAGGCAGTTTATGAAGGTAAAATAAGTATAGAGAAGGTAAAGGCTATAGCATAAAATGGCATTAGCAAAGAGAATTATTCCTTGTTTGGATGTTGATAATGGTCGCGTAGTAAAGGGAGTTCATTTTGCAGAAGTAAAAGATGCTGGTGATCCTGTAGAATTTGCACAAAAATATATCAAGCAAGGAGCTGACGAACTTGTTTTCCTTGATATTACTGCATCGCAACAAGGCAGGGAAACTATGAGAAATGTTGTTCGAAATGTAGCGAGTGTTATTGATATTCCATTTACTGTGGGTGGAGGGATCAAAAGGTTAGAAGATGCGCGCGATATTTTATTGAATGGCGCAGACAAAGTATCTATTAATACAGCTGCGGTAGTAAATCCAGAATTAATTTATGAATTAATGTCCATCTTTGGTAAGCAATGTGTGGTAGTTGCAATAGATGCTAAAAGAAACTATGGAAAAAATGGGAAGAATTTTTTTTACGATGGAGTTAAAAATAAGAAGGAATTCTGGTTTGAAGTTAGAATTTATGGTGGAAAAGAAGGAACAGGAATCGATGCAATAGAATGGGCTAAGAAAGTAGAATATCTTGGAGCAGGCGAGATCCTTCTAACTAGTATTGACTCTGATGGAACAGAGAATGGATATGATATTATGCTGACAAAAGCAATTTGTCAAGCAACGCGTATACCTATTATTGCCTCTGGGGGTTGTGGCAGTCCAAAACATATGCTAGAGGTTTTTGAAAAGGCAGATGTAGATGCAGCATTAGCAGCATCTATTTTTCATTACGAGAAATCGACTATAGATAAAGTAAAAAAATATCTAAAGAAAAATGGCATAAAGATTAGATTGTAATAATCGCTTCCACTAGAGTTTCAATAGATATGGTTGCGGGTCCTACTGAATTAGTAGTATATGCAGATGCAGTTACAAAGGGGTTATATTACACTGGGGAAACGTTCTGTATGTAATCACTACATTTTTAAATTCGTAATTAAAATAAATTATTGGTTTTAAAATTAGGCAAAAGAAAAGTACTCAATGAAGCAGACCTAAAAGAAATGGTCAT
>JAREAI010000159.1:0-5999 GCA_029240435.1 Nitrososphaeraceae archaeon
TTGGTTGAGCAAATTAAAGCTGAAACAGAACTTGTCAATACAAATTTTTTGTTTAACAATAATGTTTCAGCCCAAGGTCATGCCAGAAATGCGGCTGAACTATTGAAAGACCTGGAAGATAATATGACAGAGGCGTCAGAACAGACTTCATCTAATTTAATTCAAATCTATGAGAATGAAAAGACAAATACAACTTCTCTTGCTTTAGTAACAGCAAACATAGTAGACGAAGTCCTAAGGAAGTATGGAACAGCTTTTGACATTGGTTACGACCTAACTAATATGTCAAATATGGGTGTGAAAATGTCGAATATGAGTAGTGGGGGAGGATCTTCCATGAATATGACAACTTTTCAAACTAGTGTTAATAACAATACGTTGGAAAGATACTCTAATACGTCAATGCCGACAATGACAGGGAATAACTTGGAAATAGTCAGCGTACAAGACTATGAAACATCTCAGATTCTCGCTGATGTTGTTAATGAGTTGTTTGAAGATGACTTACGTCCCCGATCTTCTGTTAGTGAAACTATTAATATTGATAAACTAGAGAAAAATCTCAAGCAACTAGACCAAGCAATACTCAATAAAGTATCACCAGAGGCTCTAATGGGAATCGTACATGTTCAAATTCATCCAACGCTACAACAGGTCTATGAATTGGAACTATCAGGAAATGTCATAGAAGACTCAGATTAGAAGGTTTTCAAGGTTATTGGTAACTTTTATAATAAATAGATTGTTTGACATGCTGCTTAAATATAGTCCAGCCAATAATCAAGAGACCGATCATACCTTTGTCTCATCGGATTATCATACTTATGGGTCTTACTTCTGCCAATCTTGTACAACTACGTCCATTGAGCCATCACTTCTAAGTATATTCTCAAAGGGAGGCAAGCCTCTAAATCCTATGTATCCACAGTGGTTATCTCCTGGCAAAAGAACAAAGTAGTCAAAACAATCCAATTTACTATTCCCATCAGCATCCTGGATTGGAGGTATTTCAATGTCTACTTGTCGTTCAATGTAGTCCCCTGGTATTGGAAGACTATGCTGTATTCCAAGTAGCCCAAGTGCATCTTTGTTTTCTACATTTCTATAAATATACTCTAACATGTTGTCTTCAGCATTTCGTAAATTGTAGAAATTATCTACTACTTGTTCAATTGTTTTTCCGAAAGTAGTATTGGCTGCTATTTCGCCTCTATCAATTGCTGCTCCCAATAAATGCACAGATGTTATATTGAAGTCGCTATTTGTGTTCATTCCCTGATTATTACTAAGACTTACCAGAGTGCTATTGACTACAGATGCACCTAGTGAATGTGCAATAAGCCTGATATCTGAATCTTCACATTTATTTTTAAAATCAAGAATAAACTGTGCGAGTTTCGGTCCATTATTCACTGCAATAGTTTTTGCATTCTTCCATCCTTCTTCACTAAAAGATGTGTTTGAATCCCAGCTAAATCCAATCAGGGGTATTGTATTATTATTGAGTTGCAGAGACATAGCTGTTCTATTGACTTGTTCATTAGCAGATATCTCATCAGTCCAGGCTCCGTGGATATAGATAACAATTCCCTTCTCTGAAGGACACATAATTTCATTTTGTAGACTGTCATTTGTACTCTGACTGATATTATTATTATACAAATAGTCTGTCGAATTATATTCTGGAATGGACTCCCCTGTTGCACGGTCAAAATGTCCCCGCGTAGAAATTGTGAAATTATTATCATAATTTGAAGATGACCCTATACTTGTTTTAGTAATATTTTGACTTATAACATAGACGAATTGGGAGAATGATAGTTGTACAACGATAATTTCTACCAATAGTAATAAGAAGACAAATGAAACCAATCTAGATCTAAACTCTCCTTCTATTGTTGTGCAAATATAACAAAAATATTACTTATCATCAAAGTTGCGATAATAGAAAAACATACTTGACCTATTGCTTTCAGTACAGATTTTTGTGTCACAGAGCTAACCACTACAATTCCCTAATTTAAAGAACATGAGTTGTATTCTTGTATGTTTTATTATTAACCTCTGTTTATTTTATTTTACAACTGTAAAGGCCTACAGTTATACATGTGTTTTTCATACAAAAAACAAGGTAAGAAATGGCTAAAGACCCTGTTTGTGGGATGTTTGTTGAAGAAAAACCAGAATCTATTAGATATAGTAAAGATGGAAAGGAGTATTATTTTTGCAGTAACCAGTGCCTAGATGAATTTACACAACCTGAGAAGGAACTAAAGAAGCTAAAGATGTATGTTGCTATTAGCATAGCTCTTACAATACCTATAGTAATTTTGAGCTTACCACATATGCTTCCTATACAGTTTGGTGATCTCCTGCCCATGAATGTGATGCACTATAGTAATTACATAATGCTGGCGTTGGCAACTCCTTTGCAATTCTGGATAGGTTGGAGATTTTACAGGGGACTATGGGATGGAATTAAGGCTAGAGCCTCTAATATGGACACACTCATTGCAATTGGAACGACCGCTGCCTATATGTATAGTGCAACAGTTACTATAATTCCAGACTATCTGCCATTTGAATCCGTCTATTTTGAAACAGCAGCAATTATTATCACTTTGATACTTATTGGAAGACTACTTGAGACAAGAACCAAAGAAAAAGCTTCTGATGCCGTAAGAAAATTACTTGACCTCCAACCAAAGATGGCCAAGATTTTAAGACAAGGGGAAGGAGAAGATACAGAAGAAATTGAAATTCCTGTGGAACAAGTACAAGTGGGTGACATTATGGTCATAAAGCCTGGAGAAAGGATACCAACTGACGGAACTGCAATAGATGGATTGTCATCTATTGATGAATCAGCAGTAACAGGCGAAAGCATTCCTGTAGATAAGAAAAATGGAGATGAAGTAATAGGTGCTACAATTAACAAGAGCGGACTGTTAAAAGTTAAAGCTACTAAAATAGGCCAAGACACAGTTCTTTCTCAAATTATTACATTAGTTGAAGAAGCAAGAACTGGGAAGGCACAAATGCAGAGGTTAGTAGACCAAGTTGCTAAATACTTTGTTCCTGCTGTATTAGCGGTAGCAATAGGTGTAGGACTAGGATGGTATTTTGTTGGAGATATAGGTATAACATTTTCTCTCCTGGCATTTGTATCTGTAATAATTATTGCATGCCCTTGTGCTCTTGGTATTGCAACTCCAGCTGCATTGATGATGGGTGCTGGAAAAGGTGCTGAAAACGGAATATTGTTTAAAGGTGGAGAGTATTTGGAAATAGCCAAGAAGGTCAAGACAATAGTATTTGATAAAACTGGAACTTTGACAAGAGGAAAACCATCTGTTACCAATACAATAGATTTGTCTGGATTTAGCGAAGATGAAATACTTCGTTTAGCAGCAATTGCAGAATCTGGGTCAGAACATCCTCTAGGTCAGGCCGTTGTCAATAGAGCCAAAGAAAAAGGTATAATGGTAACAAATCCAGAGTTATTTGAAGCTGTATCTGGTCATGGTCTTAGAGCAAGATATGCAGATCATACAATTCTTATCGGAAATAGAAAATTAATGCAGGATAACAATATTGTCGTCAATATAGATGTTAATACGACTCTTTCAGCCCTTGAGACTCAAGGAAAAACAGCTACTCTTGTGGCATTTGATAATAAGCTTGCAGGAATAATTGCCATTGCAGATACTATAAAAGATAATGCCAAACAAGCGATTGATTCACTCAAGTCAATGGGTATAAAGGTAGTAATGCTTACAGGAGATAATGAAAGAACTGCTAAAGCAGTTGCCTCTAAACTTGGAATTGACAGAGTAATAGCACAGGTGTTACCACAAGAAAAGGAGCAGGTAATTTCAAGGCTGAAATCTGAGGGAGAAAAAAAAGGAGCAATAGCAATGGTTGGAGATGGAATTAATGACGCACCTGCATTAGCACAAGCAGATCTAGGAATTGCGATAGGCTCTGGTACAGATATTGCGAAAGAGACTGGCGGTATAATACTAATAAAAGAAGATATCAGAGATGTTGTGATAGCACTTGATTTGGGAAGAAAGACAGTATCCAAGATAAAACAGAATCTCTTTTGGGCCTTTGCTTATAATACAGGATTGATTCCGATAGCGGGCGGAATCTTGGTGCCTTTTCTGGGTGTGGAAATATTTGGTTGGCTTCCTATGCTTGCTGGCTTAGCAATGGCATTGAGTTCTGTAACGGTAGTTGGGAACTCGATATTGCTTGGGAGGTATAAATCTAGATTTGCAGCTGAGAGAAAAATACAGGTCAGAAAGGACAATGAAAAGATCTATTCTGACAAAGATTTCAAAGAGGTCTATGCGCCAAAAGCATCATCTTGACAAAATCTAACTGGAAAGCTAAATAACATTGTCCATCACGTTGTCATTAATATCTATTCTTTTTACCTCAATTGCATCTTTGTGTTATATTCTTAAGCAGACTTGCAAATATATACAATACACATCAGATTACCCTAAAAAACGCTTTTTGCAACTCAACCAGTATATAGACGACACTATACTCTAACTAAAACCTTTTATCCAGATTTGCAAAAATCAGTATGAGGGGTAAACAGGCATTGCAGGAGGTAACAAAACTAGACTCAGTTGAAAATGAGGGATTGACTTGGATAAATATTGAGAGACCCACACGTGACACTATGGAGAAACTATTAGTAAGTAGAGGATATCATTTTCATGAGTTGGATATAGATGACTGTCTTTCGAAGATTCAGATCCCGAAGATTGACAAACATACTAACTATCTTTTTGTAGTATTGCATTTTCCATCGTCTCCTATCCATGATTCAGTAAACTCAAAAAAGAAATCAAGAAAGGGTTCGACAACTACTATGCACTTTAGTCAATTATCTATATTTGCTGGACGGAATTTCCTGGTTACTGTCCATCAAGGGGATCTTCAACCACTTAATGACTTATTTCAACAATGTAAGAAAGGAAATAGTAGCCAAAAAGAAGAACTTATAGGTAAAACATCTGGCTATTTGCTGCACACCGTAATAGATGTACTTGTGGATGACCTTTTTCACATGTTGATGAAGATAGTCGGAAACCTTGAAGACATTGAAGATGCAGTATTTGATGACAAAGTAGGAGTTGTCAAAGAAATATCGATACTGAGAAGGGAAATTACTATACTTAGAAGAATAGTGTATCCATTGAGGAGGATAGTATCTGATATTACTCATGATATACAAAAATTTTCGGAGCAGAATTTAACAGAGTATTTTAATGATGTAGAAGATCATATAAACAAAGTATTGGAAGTTCTAGAGACTTCGAGGGAGACAATTGAGATTTACAAAGACACAGACTTTATGTTAAGCAGCGAAAAAACTAACCAAATACTCGCTATACTTACAATTGTATTTTCTTTATCTATCCCTGCCACCATAATTGGAACTTTCTATGGTATGAATATCAACCTACCTGGTGGCCTAGAAACAGAGTCTTGGAATTTCATGGGTAGATATACAACGCTTATTATAGTGTTGATTATATCTGCAGCATCAGTATTATTGATGTATTGGTCTTTCCTAAGAGTTGGATGGGTCACAAGCAGTAGTAGAATTAAGAAATAAGAAATAAAGGAAGAACATATGGTTTTTCTTTCTATCGACAGTTGCTACGAATATAGTTGTACAGTTTACTGAGCAAAGATTATACCTGTGTTGAATATCTTCATGTAAACATAATCTGACTTCAATGATCTCAGAAACAGAGAAGTGTGGGTGGAATCAACTTGAATCCACTGGTCAAAGCGTTCCGACTGGACTAGAGTTGGTGTTCCTCAAATACCTTACATTATCTAACATTTATCGTATATTACAAATCATCATTGTAAAATAGTATGCCCGTTGTGGGATTAGTCAAACTTGCTTTGAAATGGATATCGTGTTTCCCTAGTGATAAGGGTTCAAGAATAACCCAATAGCCATCAGA
>JAREAI010000160.1:0-5982 GCA_029240435.1 Nitrososphaeraceae archaeon
ATAGATCAGTATATTCTAATATTTTTTTTAGTTTGAAGTATACCAAAACACATACGAATTTATAATTAAAGTTCTTACCTATATTTTAATTTTAGAAGTTATAGACCCTACCTCTACTATCTATAATTTGATTATTAGTACCGTTGAATTTTATATGCTTTCATACACATAGTTTAATAATTATAAATAGACCTTCTTTATATTGAAAGGAATGAACAAAAAAAATATTATATCCATACTTGGGTGTAGTCTTCTTATTACAACGATATTGTTATTATCGACAAATAGTAATATTGCTTTCAGCCAACAACAACAACAACAACAACAACAACAAGTACAAACCTCTCAAGCACACGACTCAGTAACAGTTCTAATGGATGGGAAAACTATTCCAGGAAAAAACTTTATTCACTTATATGATTCAACTCCATCTAGCATATCATCAGGTCATGTAGCAGCTCATCTCCCTTGTGATGGTGGCGGAGAAGCAACAGTTAAAGTTGTAGGAGGTATTGCACCTGACGTAGCGCCACTTAATATGACACTTGTAGAGCAAATGTCTACTCTAGGAAATATTTGTATGTATCATGTTGATATACCGCAACAAAATGGTACGAGCATAACTGATATTGCCTTGCTAAATCCGGCAGAGCAAAGTATTATCCTCCCTGATGCAACTTCAATTGTGATACATGTATCGGAGTTTGCAGCAGTAGTAGCAGGTGGAGAAGAAGAGCATACAGCAGCAGGACATTAGTTTCAGATAAATTCTAAAACATAAAAAAATCTTCTTTATGGCTGTATTAAACTA
Organism: Nitrososphaeraceae archaeon; assembly: GCA_029240435.1. Lineage (GTDB taxonomy): Archaea > Thermoproteota > Nitrososphaeria > Nitrososphaerales > Nitrososphaeraceae > JAJNBK01. The sequence goes on from JAREAI010000160.1 coordinate 812, forward strand.
CATCCATAATATAGATGTCCTCTGAAAAATAAGGCTTACAATTGTAGTCAAGATATAAGAAGATTACAATCTCTTTTTGCTATTAATAGTAGATGTTATCATGATGAGGCCAAATCTAATAATTATCATTAACTATCTGTGATTATTTACTAAAGAAATAGAAGTACTCAATATATTTAAAACCAAAAACAAGCCAGAGAATGTATATATCATTAAATATAGTAAGAAGAAATTTAAACCGACAATATGGTTTGGTTTGTATGTATACATATATCTTTTTCTTATTTTTTGTATATTCATAGCAGCTATTCTTTCTTTCTGATACCACTCATCTTATTATTCATCAAGAAAAAATCTTCCTCTTGCATATGGTCACATATTTACAGATACAGAAAATGTGGATATCCTTATCCAGCTAGAAACTTGTACCAAAAACAATTTATCTTTCATATGGTATAAAATCAAAAAGCAATGCTATTGCGTTCTAGACTTAAAGAGAGATGGAAAATGCTTCTTTTACTTGGAACAATATGGCTTCTAATCGTTTTTCCTATTCCGTTCTTGCCTGCTTGGGGATATCCTATAGATGAAACTTCTTTAAGAACAATAATTATCATAACAGCTGTTATATCAATACCATTTACTCTTCTAGCAATATTTATGAATGATGGAAACAGAGAGCATTCAACATATTAAAACGATTGCTGTTTAGGAAAAGTGTATAATGGAAATAATGGAATGTTGTTTGTATATATATGTATAAATATGCAGCAAATTTAGCATTTTGGATATCATTTTCATTGACAAAGATCTTAGAATTATAGATATCAGAAAAAATGTTCAACTTTGTATACAACATGATTATTGTCCTTCTTATCTAACCAAACAATCTGCAAAGTATATTCTAGAAGTAAATCTGTTTTGTACAGCAAAATAAAGTAAATGTTGGAGACAGGTTGCGAATTTAAGTCCGTTAAAGAAAAAAAGTGGTTAAACCCACTATTAGTGCTTGGCCGAAGAGAGTTTTTCTGACTGCTGTATCTTTTTGATTGATACTAGGATTAGAACAGCTGCTATGATAGATACAACCGTAGCACCTATGAATGCAAGATGGAAGCCGCTGTTCAAGGCAGCGATTTGTTCAATTCCGATATTTTGCAGAGTTTCAGTGTGGCCAGAAGATATAGCAACCATAATTGCAAGACCAAGTGCCGAACCAATTTGGTAACTGGTGTTTACAAGGCCGGAGCCTAATCCCGACTCTTCTTTGCGTATATTTGATACTGCTGCTGTCAGCACAGGTATATAGGCTAGCGACATTCCTAATGCAGCGACTAAGGATGCAGGCAGGACATATATCATATAGATTAGATTTTCATTACCACTACTACCGTTACTATTGTCTGACGCAGCAGCAGATGGAGTTCCGCTAAAGAGCACCATTGCAACAGCCAAGAGGGCCATTCCAGCAATCATGTTCTTTTTGAGACCAAAGCGATTTACTAGTCGGGGAGTATATGATATCATCAAGACCATGATCATGACTGTCATTGGTAGCAACGCAAGTCCGCTCTCCATGGGGCCATAGCCTAGTATCTGTTGTATGTAGAGATTTAAGAAGAACCACATCGGGATCCACGCAGCACCTAATAAGGCCATTACAATATTGGAAGCTAACAAGTTGTGTATTTTGAATATATTCAATGGGATTAATGGCTCTTTTTTACGTCTTTGTATTACTAAGAAGGCACCAACCATAACGGATACACTTGCCATAAGGAAGATAGTTTGCATAGACATCCAACCAACATCATTAGCAGTAACAATCGCATAGACTAGTAAGACAAGAGCAGAAGTTATAGAGACAGCTCCTAAATAGTCAACACTTCCCTTTCGTTTGATTGCTCGAGGTAGCAACTTAGGAGTTAGGGCTAGAACTGCTATACCTACAGGCACATTGATAAGAAACACCCATGGCCAATCAAGCCATGCAGTAATTATTCCTCCTAAGAAGACGCCAGCTGTTCCCCCTGCTGGTGCAGACGCGCCCCAGATGCCCATAGCCTTATTCATCTCAGACTTGTTGCTGCCAAAAAGACTCATGACCATTGAGAGAGCAGAAGGAGCGATAAGTGCTGCTCCCAGGCCTTGAAGAGCCCGAGCGACAATAAGGATAACTCCAGAATTTGCCAAGCCAGCAACAACTGATGCGATTGTAAGTGTCATGAAGCCAATTATGAAGATTTTTCTTTGTCCTAAGATGTCTGATAGGCGGCCACCAAGAAGCAACAAAGCGCCAAATACAATTACATATGCATTGAATATCCATTGCAGATCAGTTTGAGAGAATCCAAAATATTGCTGAATAGTTGGTAATGCTACTCCTATGATCGACGTGTCTAAAATCACTACGAACTGCGCTAAAGAGAGTAGAGCTAACGCCTTCCATCTACGAGGATCTGGAATCTCTGCAGTTGTTGTTGTTACTGATGTAGATGATGATTTTGATGTCATAATCTCACTGCCTCCTCCATTTGTGTTTGTAATTTTCGGCTTAATTTTTGATTTACGGCTACGCTAAATATTTTGTTTTCGTTGTCATTGTCATTGTTTTCTTTATTCTTCTTTTTAGATATATCATTCATATTCTTGGTTATAATAGGGGAAATATAACATCTGGAGTTTACAATTGTAAAGGATTGGCTGTCAGTAATAAGCTAAAAATTGGATGATATCATGTCTATTCTGTGTATGCATTGCATCTTTCTTTTGCTCATGTCATATTCTTTCGAGGCATTATACTTTACAATTGTAAGCATCTGTTGTTATACATGTGCATATCTATCTATACAATATGACAAAAAACCCAATGAGTAAAATATTTGTTAGAAAAGAAGATAAGTTCATACCTATGGGACATGACAAGGACCACCATGATGCTAATAATAGTGATCATGGCGAACAGGAAAAGCATAAACAGCATAGCCAACATCAACAACAACATCATCATCAACAACAATTACCAATCTCTAACCATTACAATGTGAATCTGCAATACGATTCCATTACTCCAGAAGCTGGAAGGCAAACTAAACTGATATTATCTGTTACAGAGCAAAAATCAGGAGATCCTATTAGAGAATTTGAACTTTTACATGACAAACTGATGCATCTTATAATTGTAGGCCAGGATCTTTCTTATTTTGCTCATATTCACCCAACATTTGAAAACAACGGCGAAAGCTTTACTATAGTCCATACATTTCCAGAATCTGGCAGATATAAACTGTGGATTGATTTTAAACCAAAAGGCGGAAATCAAACCCTTGTAGCATTTAGGATTAACGTTACAGGTCATCCCATTCATAAGCCTGTAACGCTTGGACATGACAGAAAATACACCAAGGAATCATTAGATAGAAAATACCAAATTAGTTTGAAATTACCAGAAAAGCTTGTAACCCATAATGATGCTGATATTGTCTTTAGTATATCAGATGTTGAAGGTAAGCCAGTAACTGACTTAGAACCTTTAATGGGAGCAGGAGGGCATAGTGTTATTATCAGCAGCGACATTAGAGAGTTCCTTCATGTGCATCCTACTGAAGAGGTAGATCGTAGTTGGAAGGGTGGACCTGATATATCTTTTAGAACTAACTTTCCAAAACCAGGCCTATACAAAGCATGGGGACAATTCCAACATCAAGGCAGGATAGTTGTAGCAGACTTTAATCTGGAAGTCGCCTAAGTTTTTTTTATTTGTCATAAGAATAATTATAACACAAATTTAATTAGAAATAAACAATTGTACGTTATTGTTATCCGTATCTGCCACATATATATAACCTAACGAATCTAACGTAATGCTCTCTGGCTTTGAAAACTGTCCGTCACCACTGCCTTCACTCCCCCACTTCGTTATAAAGGTGCCATCCTTAGAAAAGATCTGGACACGATGGTTTTCAGAATCAGTTACATACATGAGACCAGTGGAGTCAAATGCTATAACCGCTGGCTGATTAAACTGTCCATTACCTTCTCCTTCAGTGCCCCATTTTGCAATAAACTCTCCATTATTTGTGAATTTTTGTATTCGGTTATTTCCATAATCTGGTACATACACGATATCATCAGAGTCTACTACTACATCCCATGGTTGAATAAATTGTCCGTCACCACTGCCTTCAGAACCCCACTTTGTTATGAATTTACCATCTGCTGTAAATTTCTGTATATTTGCATTGTCTCTATCACTTACAAAGACATTTCCCTTGGAGTCCACAGCAACTCCATGTGGATGCATAAATTGTCCATTCTCAGTTCCAGGAGCACCCCATTTTGTTATAAAAGTACCATTGCTTGTAAATTTCTGGATACGTTGGTTACCCTGGTCTGTGATATAGACATTACCTTGGGAATCTACCTCATTACCATGTGGATGGTTAAACTGTCCATTACCTGAACCTGTAGAACCCCAACTCAAAACATAAGTACCATTCTTGAAGAATTTGAGTATACGATTGGGACCTATATCATTTACATAAACATTTCCTTCAGAATCAACGTCTATTCCTTCTGGTTCGAAAATCTGAATTTCTGATATGCCTTCTTGTGGTATCTTTTTGACAAAGGTAAAGCTAGATGATGATGAAGAAGAAGATAATACATCTTCTGTTACATAGATAGATGAGAACATCAAACTAAGAACAAATAAGGCAATGATAATAAATCCAAACTGCAACTTATAGATCATTTATCTAACGGACAATTACGTGGATGTTATTGCTTATATCTAGTAGTATTATTTTCGTGTTATAATCATAAATCATATGTATAAATATTGTAGCCTTTCTGGCGAGCCAAAGGAACCCATTTTATGCAGTAGATGAAGTAGCCAATAAGAGCAATAAAAAAACCTATAGGAAGATCAATATATTGTATAATATCAACAGGTCAGAAACTGTTAAACTGTTAGTTGGCTTTCATTTCTGTATAATAGACTATTTCTCGTCGTCAGATTCACGTCATATTATTATTATATAATATAGTTTGCAAAGATGGGTTGGTGTGAAGAAGTAACCATGAAGACTGTCGTCATAGGTATTGAAGGAATGATGTCGATATGCGATGGATTGGGCGTTGAAAAGCGACTTTTAAATTATCCAGGCATA
>JAREAI010000400.1:0-2866 GCA_029240435.1 Nitrososphaeraceae archaeon
CAAGCTCAGACTAATTCAGTCAACCAAACAGCACCACAACAACAACAAAATCAAAACATGAATGTCACCTCTCAGGCATTAATGAAAGTAGATATCTTTGAATTAAAGGATACTTTGATGAAAGCAAAGTTAGCAATAGTTGATGAAAATTTCAAAGAAGCACTAACAAGTGTTAGAGATGTTGAATCACAATTATTAGAAATAGATCCTTCGCCTACTAAATTTCTAAGTGTTTTACATAAAGCTATCCAAGCCATAGATAGTTCAGACATTGATAAATCATTAGATGCTCTTACTAGGATTCAAGTTACTATATTAAAAGCAGAGACCCAAATATTCAAAGCTGCAGTGGCAGATCCTCAAGTGATGCAACAATTTGATACTATAAATAAACCAAATATTAATGAAGAAGAAGAAGATTATGAAGAAGATTATGAAGAAGAATGGATACAACAATATATTAATAATGAGGAACCAAACACTAATGAAGAAGATTATACAGAAATAGAAGATTCATAAAAGAACTTTCTTCTTTTTAATAATTGATATAATTCACTGTAAGTTGAATCTGTCTTTATCTTTTCCCTACTCATTGGACCATACAGATCCTGCCTTTCTCCCATGAATCTCATATCCTTCATTTCCATATAGGGTAATATCGCCTACCTTTGAGTTTTTAAAAATTGAGGTATAGAATTTTGCTGCTCTATGGTCAATTATTGCATTATTATATAGTGTTTAAACTTTTATATTTTTAGTTCAAAAAGAAATTGTGTATATTGAATGTAAATTAACAAGTTTAGATCAAATATTTATTCTATTATATAAGTAAATTAATTTTGATAGATTTTACCGTCTTGTAGTTACTGCTTAATTCAATATAAAACTGACCCATTTTGGAGATGATTTTAGTAATACTCAAATTATTTAGAAAAAAGCAATTCTTGTCAATAATAATTTTATAATTTTAATAATTATAAAAAAATTTTAGGAAAATAAAATAAAGTATAAAAAATTTTTAAAATGAAAGTATATATCAAAATATAATTGATTCTAACCTAATGTTTACTAAAAGTTTTTTAGTACTTTTTTTTAGTATTTTAGGACTGATTTTGTCTATTGGTGTAACAATAGATATTGAAAATAAAGCATATGGTCAATCTGTAATAGATGAAACACCTGGAAATGACTATCAACAAGGAACTCCATATTCTGATACCATAACAGGATATGGTGGTAACGATAGACAATATGGTTTGGGTGGTAATGATTATCTATATGGAGATCAGCAATCTGTTTATGGTAGTACTACTACCTCTGGTGGATCTGATACACAATATGGAGGAGATGATAGTGATGTCCTGTATGGTGATGCAGAATCTGTTATAGTCAGAATAATTATCCCATAATTGTCTCATTACCCAACTATTTCCGTTGATTTCTTCATCACTATCTTATCTATACTGCATCCATTTTTGGAGTTCATAATATGCTTCTGTAGTTATGAGAGAAATATTCTTCATCGTCTCCAGCATAAACAATAATTTTCGCTGCTATTACTTTGCCTTGACGTTCGATTGGTTGAATATCCTTCCACCGTAAATAATCCCATGCTCCTAATCTTATTCCTGAAGATGCCATTGTATATAGAATTGCTTTGATTCGTCTATCTGGATATCCACAAAGTTGTTGTATCTCTTCTATTGTTGGGGCTCTATCATCAGCATATTTTCTTGATTTTGGAAGTCCTCTAGTTATTTTTTTCCAGTGAATAGGAATCTCAGACATTTCACAAAATAACTTTATTATTTTTACAAAATTACGAAGAGTTCCCCCCTGTAATTTCTGCCTTTTCTACTCTTTCCTTTTGATATTGTAGAAATTTAATAATATTATTGAATGCCCATCTCTGATCTTCCAATCCTTTTGTAGCAAAAAAATTACATTGTTCTTCTAAATTTCCGTTTGGAAGTAAATGTATATAATTAAAGAATACTTTCATTCGTCTTAAATAACAATCTTTAGTTACTGGAGATCTGAATGCATATAAAAATAAAGAATATGCAGTAGATTCTTCAATGTTTTGGTTTATTTGTTGTTGTATTTCTATTTTGATTCACCTATTTTTTATTTTTTGCAAGTGAATCCAATTAGAGAACTAATATCGACTCGAGCTCAGAGGTTTGTGAATTGTTATTGACACAATATTTTGGCCCATGAACTTCTTTTATAACATGATTCCATATATTTGATGAATTTAATATGATTTATTAGAATAGGACATTATAGCTAATACTATTTTGTTAGATTAATGAGACTATAGACAAATACAACAACAACAAGCATTTACAGAAACTGTAGATTCTCAATGGTCTAATGGAACATCTATGCCAACCTCTCGATCAGAAATTACTGCTACCACAATTGGAGATAATATCTATGTTATTGGTGGACTTGATAAATCCGGTAATGTACTAGATACTGTAGAAGTTTATAACATAAAAAATGATTCATGGAAGACAGTAGCACCTTTACCACAACCATTGCATCATACTACTGCTTCAAATTTTGATGGGAAAATTTATGTCATTGGTGGTTTTCCTACTCCTATTGCTAGTAATTGGATGCCAAGCAACAAATTATTTATATATGACCCTGTTGAGGACAAATGGTCAGAGGGTAAATCGATGCCAACTGCAAGAGGATCAACGGCTGCAAATTTTGTTAACGGAACCTTATATGTCACTGGTGGTTATGGTTTATCTAAAGTACTCAATGTAAATGAAGCATACAATCCATTGTTGAATGAATGGACATCTAAATCGTCAATGCCTACGCCTAGACATCATGCTGGATCAGCAGTAGT
>JAREAI010000161.1:0-5962 GCA_029240435.1 Nitrososphaeraceae archaeon
TTACAATGATTCAGCAGATCATAAACTATAGTAACGACTTACCAGATAGTAAATGTATAAGAAAAATATACAATTTGTTAATATTATAGCTTAATGCTTAACAACTATTACTAGATGCATCAACCTTCCTTTCAATATCTTTTTGCGTATTGCAGCATGTCAATCATAATAAGATAGTCCTAAGAAATATAATTTTTATTAACTATGGTAAATTTTACTCGAATCTGCAAAAAGGATGCTAACCTGTATATTCTATAAAGTGATATAATAAAGAAGAGATACAGCCATGTCAGATACGGGATTTGCTTGTCCAAAATGTGATCTAATTTTTACTACTGCAGAAGATGTTGCAAGGCACTTAAAGAACGAACATGTCGATGGAAGTCAAACTGAACGAGTTCGCTTTTAACTAGTCCTTTATGCTTCTATTTATTCTAACGTTAGTAATTGCTTTATAAAGTAGTATCCTCACCCTTATTACATGTGTAATTTTTATACATTATTCTATTTTATAGACTAGTCAATCCATGCCATCTTATATCATATGATTCTCTATACAGCGGCCAAATCTCTACACGCCCATCAATGATATGAGATATACAAACAGATATACAAAATAATTTTACTTCTATCTGGAACCAAGCCAACAAGCAATTCCTATTTATTTTAATCTAGTCGAAAAATTTATGGATCATGGCTGGTGAAGAATACATCGTAATTATTTGATAGATAATTGATATCTGACTCTATTCCCCGGATATCTGAGAGTAAAATTTCTTCTTCTACCTAATACCATCCACACTTTATTTTAAACTTAATATATAAATAAAGAACATACTTAAAGATCAGATAGATTCTATTTTTTGTTAACTTTCTAATTCTTATAAGCCTGTACTTTATGAATGACAATATTACTTTCTTCATTAACATTATTTTGCAGTAACCTATTAACCAATCGGCAAACAATACATCTTCTAATAACAGCATATTACGATAATTAACTATCGTTAAATTGAACAATATCTTTTCTATCATATTATTATCGCTTAACCACTATGATAATACAAAGCTTTATCAAATCAATAATGCATCTTAGTGACCGTACTTAAATAAGAAAAAATTAAATAAAATAAACTATCTTCTATAAATATTTAATTAGGAAAATATATGTTTGCTTATATGGAAGCATGTTTCATCAATATGGCCTTAAAAGCAGGTGTTCTTATATCTCTTAACGCATGCGTCTCTTCTTTTATAAATCAACAATTTTAATGTCTAGTTTGTTTCTTTTCTCATATCAACGAAATTAATAAAGCCATAATTTTCTCTTGTAGTCCTACTGATAGACATATTATAGTTGTATATTTTTTTTGAATATTCCTTTAAAACAGGCATCATATCATCTAAGGATTTGCTTGCATAAAACCCAGGACAATCTCCAGTTAGTTGAAATGTTGCATGTACTATTGCTCTTCCTTTGTCGGATTCTAACCAGGAAGCAAATGGATATAACCAGCAAACTCCTGGCTTTTCGGGATGGATTCTGCAGTCTCCATTTTCATTCAAGAATCGACATGTTATCGGAGTTCCATCATCCTCTTCTTTCTCGTCAGATTTTCTCTTAAGCGAGAGCATAGTAAGGGTAGTTATAACATTGCCAAATGCTTCTTGTTCTTGCCAACTAGATATTGTTGTTTCATGCTTGACAAACTCTGCTTTTGAATCATATCCTATCTTTTTAGCAATAATTTTGATATCATCACTTGTCAATGGAAGTCTTCCTTGTCGTTCGCAGCAATTATGACAATCTGGCCACAAACACTTCCATAAGACATACAGACTATCATCGGTAAGTGTTGGAATATGAAACATAACACCATCGACATTTACTATTGTATCAACTACGTCATTTCTTTTACCGAGATGAAGATCATATACTTTAGGGTCTATCTTCCATTTTTTGGACAGTAAGTCAAGAGAGTTTTTGACCGAGACTTCTGAGTTGGAAGTTGATGATGACACGTTATATTTTATCAAATCCTATCTTTAAATGTGCCTCCTTATTAGAAGAAGTGCTGAAGTATTTTGCTAACAAGAAAAATTACGACAGTCCTAATGACGCAAAGATTGGAGAGAAGAAAGCGCATTGTGGCATCAGACTATGACTTTATTTATTCGAGCCACAAGTCCAGATGAATGGGAGCAGTTGGAAAGAATAGTTGTTGTTGTAATAACAATATTAATAGCAGTAATAGTACTAGTAGTAGTTTACATACAATGTTCTTTAGACAAGATACTTTACGACATTGGTTCAACTAACACAAAGCTGATATGTTGATTTTGGACCGATGAACTAATTGAGCTTAATATTTTATTTGCTGAACTCTTTTGCCTTTTGCCATAGGAATTATTTTGAATTTTGCGTCTTTAAAGTCTCTTTTCAATTCTTTACCTTTAAATGCCCTATCAAGGAATATTGCCAAAGCGGCTATTTCTGAGTGTGGTTGATTTCCAATTGCAATATTGTAATCTGCAAGGTCATATATTTCTCTTGGCACTTTTTCCGCACCAATAACGACAAGGACATTATTTTCTTTTTGTACGTTATCTATTACATCATCTATATTGATACCATACATTGTCAAATGAATAACTTTTCCGCCATCTTTCTTCCAGTTCTTGATCATTTTCTTCCAGTCTTCAATTGTCTCAATTTCAAATTCAGATTCTCCTCCCCATCTTTTATTTACGTCTTTTAATGTTTCTATTATAGAATCATCTACCTGTGTCATGAATATTTTGTTGCTACCAAATGCCCTCGAAACCAGAGCTGCATGTGTAGTTACACGGTCGTCACGAACTACTCTATACCCTATTCTAAGAACAGTTATTTTTATTATTATCCACCTCGATCAATAGCTGTTCTAGTTTTATCCTATCTCCATCAGAAAGAAAGAGCAATGGCATCAAGTCATTTAAAGATCGATATTAAAACCTGTCGTTATATGAATTAGCGAAATGTTTCGTTGTATACAGAGTATTCTAATTTGAGCTAATATGTCAACTTCTGTAAAGAAGTGTATCATCTACATATCTTGTTGAACAAGATGAGAACTTTCATCGGCATTCCTTGTTCATTCATTTTATGGATTAAATAATCCAATCTGTTTTTGACTCCTATCGGCTGACTGATGTGTCAACTACAAGCAAAACAAGATTAGAATAAGTTGTATCCTGAAGTGTTGATTTAAATGCATCAATCATATAAACATCTATTATTATTATTCCATCTCTTCAATATTGATATGCAGTTTAATCCCTAGAAAATGTTCTAATTTCTTTGCCAGTATTTCATCAGGTTTCAAAGTGCCTGTTTCAAATTTTCGGAGTATTGTTGCTTTTTCATTCATCTTTATTCCTAGTTGTTCATGTGTCAGACCTTTTTTCATACGTGCTTCTCGAATAATTTTAGCAAATTCAGGATTAAGTATTATATCATCTGTCATCGAAATCTTTGTAAAAGGTTTAATCATTCTCTTAGGTGCAGTATAGCCCATAGTTTTCTTTTTAGCAGTTTCTGATGGCACATATGGTTTACCACGTTTTGAACATGATGTGCACACGTTGAATACCGTGCTGTCAATCATGACTTTTTTTTGGCCGTCTGTCACTTGACGTCCACACAATTCACAAAATGATGACATTAAGATTATTTTTGATTAATGTAAATTTAGTCTTTTCTTAGAGTCTGTTGGACAGTAATATTAAGAACAATTTCTGCAATGTCACTGGCATATTCAGCTACTCGACGTATGTTTTCTGTAATCAATTTAATTCTATACATTTCATTAATATCTTTGGTTTTATCTGATGAATGTCTGATTTCCTTTTCTAGATCATCAATTTTACGAGCGTTTTCTATGGCTCTATCGGCAGAATTATAGTCCCGCTTGAACATGGATAGGCATGCTTCGTCCAAAACTTCAAGCGCGAAATTGCTCATCTTGGCAATACTCTCTATTGTGTCTTCATGTAAAGGCTCTCTCATCTCGATAATATCTTTAGCTATTATGGTTGCATGGTCCGCAACCCTTTCAGTTGCTTTGGTAATTAATCTATATCCAAGACAGTTACGTGAATCATCCAATCCAATTTCTTTTAATAGATGTTCATTCTTTATTGCAATGTTTAATTGCCTAACTATATAGAAGCTAAAACGATCTACATCATCATCAGATTTTATGATTTCTTTTGCCAGTTCAAGATTATTCTCCCTTAAAGATAAAACAGCGTCTCGATGCATAGATTTTGCAATCAATAGCATTCTTTTAAATGCGGCATCTACTGAGAGCTCGAGTAAATTAATTAGGACTTGCAATGTTATGCCTCCTGCAGAATCTGCAATGATCTCTGTTCCCATCAACACTCGCTTTACAACGTCCTTCATAACCTCCCGTTGTTCACCAGTTAATCTTCCAAAGTCTTTTGGAATGACGTTTATAATATTATATCCTAAAAAGTAAAGTGAAATTAATTTTCGTGCAAGAAAGTACGGATTATTATTGTCCTTTGCAATCTCTATGGTCGCTTCTTTTTGTTCTTTTGACGTACGTTTTGAGGCAGGTGCAAGTTGGAGAAGAGAATTTCCTTGTCTAAGGATTACGACATGATCACCTTGTTTTAGCCCTAGGTCTTGAACCCATTTTTTTGGAAGAGATACTATGTAGGAAGATCCTCCTGTATATTGTATTTTTCTTGTCTCCTCGTTTTGGTCAGTTCTATTGATAGTATAAGCTTTCTCCATCTAGAGGAAAAGAATCACTTATTCTATATATATGTATTCTTTACTATATAGACAAAATGAAAAAGCAAATGTATGCCAATAAACTCTTTATTATTACTTGAAACCTTTACCATTAAATTGGCCTGACAAAATACTTTGTCATATTGATGCTATTTTTGGTACCGGAGTAAGTTCTGTCCTGCAAGAAGGTCTCCAGTTTGAGTATTCGAAAAAGACCGGCAGAATCAAAAATTTCAGCATTGGAAATGAATTGGTTGCTACATTTCGTACAGATGGAGGAATAGCTTTAACAATATTTGGAGCAACAGAATTGTTAAAAAACAAGCAATTCAGAGAAAATTGCGTCATACCAACTCCGGAGGCAATCCCATTTGTTAGCGAAGGTAGATCGCTATTTTGTAAACACGTTGAATGGTGCGGTTCAAATATCAGAGTAGGTTCAGATGTCGCAATTATAAATAAGGATGATATAGTTCTAGCGACAGGGAAAGCATTATTCCAATATAATGTAATGAAAAAATATCGTAAAGGTGTCGCTGTCAAGGTTAGAGAAGGAATAAAAAGCCGCGTTGAAGAGTAATAATAACATGATGCGTGGTGGCAACCGTGAAATGAGACGTATGTTAGACAAAATGGGACTTGAAATGAAAGACCTAGGCAGCATTGAAGAGGTAATTATCAAAACAGAGACCAAAGAGCTTTATCTAATAAAGCCTCAAGTATTAGAAATGAAGGGAAAGGATAGTACTATCTTTCAAGTAGTCGCTACTGATATAGAAGAGAAGCAAAGAGATGTTCCTACGATTAAGGAAGAAGATATCATTCTTGTTATGCAACAAGCAAATGTTTCAAAAGAAAAGGCAATCCATGCATTAACTGATGCAAAAGGAGACATGGCTCAGGCAATTTTAAGTCTTACAACATAAGAGAAAGGTCGTCGTCAAGGTCAGAAATATGGTATGTTCTAAAGAGATTGAACTATTATCAATCCAAGTATGTCATTTTGTGTGATTGACAAGATTGTTATCTATATTTCTCTTTGTGAAAAACTTAATATTATTCTTAAATAACGACCTTTTTTTATAGATTATATTTTAAAATAAATATTGAAAGTAAGGGTTTAATATCCGAGCTCATTGCTTTACAATGGGTTGGAAC
>JAREAI010000017.1:0-21855 GCA_029240435.1 Nitrososphaeraceae archaeon
CATATGGGTGTCGACTTGTTCTCTAATCAATAAATTATAATAGTTTACTAGTATATCTACCATTAGAAGAATACCAATTCCCGAACCAAATACGTTTAACACGTCGGATGTTGATGCTAACAAGCCTATTATAATACCGCCTAAAATCGTGACTGAAGGAATATACTTATTGAGTAAAACTTCAACTGATCCTTCAGCTCTTCTAAAACCAGGAACCTGTACATCAGCATCCAGAAGATTCTTTGCAGCGGATTTTGCAGATAACCCACCTAACTCCACCCATAGCCTTCCAAAAACAGTCACAATAGCTGTTATAAGGATAACATAAACAATGGCCCTAACTGGATCCTGTACTGCAGTTTCTAAACCTCTAGGAGCCGTAAGATAATACAACAATCCTCCTGTTGGACTTTGTGGTGCGCTAGGATCAAACTGTGCTATCCCATTGAAAAGAGGATTAGTGTTCTGAGGATTGTAGTTAGCCCACAACATCTGGCCCATAAATATTCCGTTGGCAATGAGTGCCGATGCCAAGATCACAGGAATGTTAGATGTATACAACAGCTTGATTGGATACACAGCAGTAAATCCTCTATATTTTGTAGATACGATTGGTATATCTACATGTATACCTTGCACATACACTAACAATAGCAGTACACCTGCAGTAATTCCCAAGACAAAAATGCTTGGAAGTTGGCCGGCTCTAAAGATTGCATCTTCAGCATGACCTGTAGCAGCAGAATCAATAATAAAAGGAATTACTCCCACAGGCCCATCCTGAGCAGGCAGAGGACTGAATATGCTCCAGAGTATTGTCTGCGCTACTCCTGCCATGATAAACAGGCTAATACCTGATCCTAATCCCCAGCCTTTCTGTATCAATTCATCGAGAAACATTACAATGATACTGGCACCAATTAGTTGTCCAACCACAATTGGTATAATACTAGGTGAGGCTACAAGAGGACCATATACGCTCACACCATATAATGTACCCTCTACAACTATTACAACAATCGTCACTATCTTTGTAGCCGATGTAAATAATGATCTATCGTCAGGATTCTTGAAATTTAGATTAATCAGATTAGAACCTTTCAGCAACTGCATGAGCAATCCTGCCGTAACTATTGGACCGATCCCCAATTCCATTAATGTACCTTGTTGTGCTGCAAAAATTACTCTAGCAAACGCAAGAAAATCAAAAGCAGGATCATCGGTAACACCATAAAGAGGTATTTGTCCCATAATTAAATAAGCAAAAAGAGCTATACCGCACCAAACAAACTTTTCAGTAAGTGATATTTTCTTTTTCGGTTTTTCAACCTGTGGTATATATCTAGACGCAGTTTTAACTACTCGTCTAAATGGACTTTCACTCTGCGATGTGTTCATTTGTCAATACCTCGCCTCCAGCTTCCTGAATTTTTTTCTTTGCACTATCTGATATTCTTGTAATCTTAACAGTAAAAGCACTGTTAACTTTGCCGCCACCCAGCAACTTATCGTAGCCAAGAGAGTTTAAATCTAAAATAACTTTTCCATCCTGGTCTACCTTACCATGTTTAGCAACAACGGAATCTAAATCTTTGATGTTAATCCACTTATAAACTAGATTCCTATTAAATGAATTGAAAGCGTCATGTCCAAAATGATTAGGTTCTTCAATTACCGTACGAATCCAGAAGTGCTTATGTTTTCCGGCTCCACCAATACCACCACGACTACCAGATTGTCTGTGTTGGCCTACCTGTCCCCATCCACAATATCTGCTGCCTCGTTGTCTTCTACTTTTTCTAAATCTAGTAGCCATTTTTAATATATTCTCCTTTTTCAATTAACTTTGAAAGGTGCTTTAAATTCATTATATCACCTTACTTAAGCTTTGCTCTATTCATAACATTCTCTTCACGATATCGGTTAAGCCTTTATCTTCGCCAAGTATGCCATCCTGAGAGTACTGTGTCTTGGTTTTCCTTTTAAAACCACCACGAGGAGAATTCAATGCAAACCAGGGTTTAATGGACCTTATCTTTGACAATGTTATCTTATTATCTGCAATAGCAGATGCGAGCTCCTCAATGGTCTTGTATCCTTCTGGCAGATCAGAATTCGTTATGGGTTTAAATCCAGTTTTTTTTCCTCTCTTTTCAAGTAATTCCTTTATAATTGTCGCATCAGCAGAAGTCCAAGCAACCATTTCCTTGACTTTCCTTAACATACCAAGAGATTCAGGATTTTCTGGTATGACTGTTGCACGAAATCTTTTGTCTAGATTTAGATTATCCAAAGTATTATTCGCCCAATACGGTATGTTTACTGTTCCTCTTATTCGAACAACTAGATAAGCCATAACTGACAATCAACCCGACATATAGGTGCTTCTGAGCGCATTGAAAATAGCTTTTATTGTGGATGACATTGTGCTTGTTGATCCGAAAGACTTTGTCCATGCGTCTTTTAATCCAGCAAGTTTTAGAAGGCTTTTGATATTCTCACCTGCGACTAGACCCAGTCCTCTTGGACCTGGAAGGATCTCTATTGCTACACTGCCTCCCCTTCCTCGAACTTTGAATGGAATTGAATGAAGCTGATTGCATCTGCATTCCCAGCTTCCACAACCTAACTTTACTGGAATAACATCAAGATAAGCCGCAGTAGTTGCCTTGTCTATTGAAATACGCATTTGGGATGCTTTACCCTTCCCGACTCCAAACCAACCTGCTTCATTGCCAACTGCAACTAATGCATTGAAGCGGGTCATTTCACCAGCATCTGTTTGTTTTTGAACAATTCCTACATGAACTACTTGACTCTTTATCTCTGGTAGTAACCTTTTAACAATTTCTGACTCCTGAATTCGCATACCATTTTCATAGATTTGGTCCATGGAACTGATCTTTCCACTGGCCACCATCATACCCAATGTAGTCCGCGGCTTCCATTCTACGTGTTCTTCCTGCTGACGAGAATATCTACTCACTCCTTCTTATTACCTCCTTTAGAAGAAGATTTAGGCTTATTCATAGTAGTATTATTGAATTCCTCTTTGCTCAATTTATTTACTTGAAGATCAGATTCATTCAATTTTTTGTCCTCAGAAGCCGATTTGCCAGAAATTTTCATTCTAATCTCTTCAAAATGTACTGGATAATCTTCGGGCCTTAGACCTTGTTTTAAAAGCGCAGAAAACCTTGAATTATATTTTTCTTCGCTATCCTTTAACAAATTAGCATAGTTAGCTATATGTTCTCCACTCACACGGTCATCACCAGGAAGAGATTCCTTAGAAACTGGAATGTTAATTCCAGAATCTACAATTCCTTTCAAACACGCTGCTACTTTTGTTGTGAATGGATTGTTACCAGTATATAAAACCGCGTTAGTAGCTCCCTTTTGAATAGATTTCTTTCCTAATAAGAGACCAGTAAGATAACAGGCAGGCATGCTATTCATTGAACCTTTCCATCCATGGCGTATAAGTTCTCTACTATGAGCAGAAGCTATAACAATATCGCCAGTTAAAGTAGGTTTCAAAGCTTGAGCGGAAATATTTTGGCCGCTGATTTTTGTAATTATAAACGGCCGTCGACCGATCAAAATTCCACTCCTTTTACGGTAATTCGTTTTACGTTGTCTAATTCTCTTAAGAGTATGAACATAAGCCATAACTAACCATTCACCACTTTTTTAATAATTAAAAGGCAAACGATAGAAAGCACTTATAAACGTTTTAGCATAATATGCTTGAATGACATAAAAAATATCAGGTTTGTATGCGGTCTTTCCTTTTTGTTGCCATTCTATTAGCTATCGATGCGGCAAACGCACCCGCACCGATCCCATTGTCTATATTAACTACTGCAAGACCAAACGTGCAACTCTGTAACATAGACGCTAGAGCAGCCATACCGTTGGAACCAAATCCATAACCTATTGAAGTCGGAACCCCAATTACAGGAATATCAACTATTGAAGAAACAATAGATGCAAGAGCCCCTTCCATTCCTGCGACAACTACTATCGCATCAACATTTTTATTAATCATCTCTTTGAGCGGAGAGAACAGTCTATGAATTCCTGCTATTCCAACATCGTATTTGAAAATTGCATCACAGCCCATAGCGGTCGCAATCAATCTGGCTTCTTCTGCAACACCAATATCAGATGTACCTGCTGTAAGGATACCTATTTTTGCTCCAGTTTTTGTTGGTCGATGAGTACGCCTAGAGACTAAAATAGTCGTGCTTTGTCTTCCTACATCAAGATTCAGTTTTCTCTTTTTCAAATCTTTACAAAGTTTAGACAATTCATCTCTTCTAATCCTGCTAACTATCACCTTTTCTTTTTTCTTTATGGCGCATAGCACTATATGGACAATATCCCGGTATTCTTTACCTTCTGCGAATATTACTTCAGGTACTCCCTTTCGAATTTCTCTTCCTATATCTAATTGAGCAAAATTATTTCTGACATATTCTATAGAATGGATGGTAATCTGTTTCTGAACTTCATCTATGCTAAGATGACCTTGCGCAAATTTAAAGATTCATTATTTGATAGAAAATAGAGATGGCTACAGCCGGGTTAATTCCATATTATTCTCGACATCTTTTAAAAGAAGTGTCAAAACAAAATGCATGGATATAGATATACTCTTGGTGTTTTATCATTCTTCATTTGATACATTTCTATTATCAAGAATAAATGAATCAAAAGAGTATGGTAGCGATGAATATACTCATTTTAAAAATAATCATATTAAATAAATATTATAGGTGGTAATATTCTAATGTGCTACTAAATTTAAAAACAAACTAATCAGTAATTCTTATCTATTACTCTTGGCAATTCTTTGCATGCCAATAATCACAGTGTCGATGTATAGTGGTAGAACCCAAAGAGAAAAAGATCGGCTGGCAGAAGCAATTACAGAGGATGTAATTAAAATACTGAAAGTCGAGAAGAAAGATGTCATAATAGTGTTTCAAGAAGAACCACATGGTAATTGGTATTCATCAGGTATCCGTATTTGATATCCATTGTTCATTATATATTCAGTGTTCTAAAATAATTTATTTAATCTATATTTAGAGGAACTAAGCAATAAAGAAGATTTTAAACTAAACATAATAAATTAATATCCACAGAAAAGTAGGTTGAAGGAAGTGGAATTATATAGTTTAGATTGTGTTATATTAAATTTTTTAATCAATACATACTAAAAGAAGAAATAAAGCAGTATTTATCCACTCATTCTTTTAATTGCTTTTCTATCACCTATATTTTACCATACAAATTATTCTGTTGTCAGAACATATACCCTCTTATACCTTTTGAGTCTGAATAAGTTTCTTCTGCTGCCATCAAAACTGACTACTACCGCCGATATACTTTGCATATGCTATCTGTACAATGCTTAGTTGGTAAATGAATTTACTATTTATAAATTCAAATGGTTCTTCTGAACGTCATCAGAATAATATATGATTGTGATGCTAATTCTTTAGCTTTACACATTCGTTTCTATATTTCTAAAATATACCGCACTACATCCTTTTAAAAAAAGGCTAGCATGAAATATGACGAGAAGTTAATATGCCGAAAATAACCATCTATTTGAATTAAAAGATTTTTAGATACCGTCACTACCTTATCACATCCGTGGCGAAGAGTCTATACAATAACCATATTGGAAACTCGATATTTTGCTAGAATAAAAAAGAGATCGAAAGTACTAAGGCCATATATAAGGAAGAAAAGAAATGGAAAATGACAGAAACGTATTAAACCCGTTTACTATATTTTGTATCCCATTATAATATGGTTGAATCATTTAGCGGAGCACTTGCAAAACAGATAATTCTTTTTGACGGGGCCATGGGAACAGAAATACAGAGGTTGAATCCCGATTCTAATGATTTCCCAGATAAAAAAGATGGTTTTAACGATGGTTTAATCCTTAGCAGACCAGAATGGATCAAACAAATCCACAGGGAATACTTGAAAGCTGGAGCGGACTGTATAGAGACAAATACTTTTGGAAGTAATAAGTTAAAGCTTGACGAATATGGATATGGTGATAAAACTAGTGAACTCAATAAAAAAGCTGCTGAACTTGGAAGAGAAGTATGCAGAGAATTTGACGATAAACCACGCTATGTTATAGGTTCCATGGGACCGACTGGCTATCTACCAAGCTCAAATGATCCTGACCTCGGACAAATATCTCTAGATAGGATCAAAGAAGCATTCGAGCTGCAAGCACAAGGTCTGATTCTTGGAAAAGTAGATGCACTGCTGCTGGAAACCAGCCAAGATATTCTAGAGGTGAAACTTGCCATCTGTGCATGTCATGATGCTATGCATAATTTAAGAAAGAAAGTTCCATTGATATCTAATGTTACATTAGATCAATATGGCAAGATGTTGCTTGGAACAAATGTTCAAGCTGCATACACTACAGTTAGTGACATGGGCATCGATGTTTTTGGTTTAAATTGCTCTACGGGTCCCGTGGAGATGACGCCAAGTGTTAGATGGTTAAGCGAGCAAGATGATTTGCCGATATTAGTTATGCCTAATGCAGGCATGCCTCAAAATGATGGCGGTAAGGCTGTATATAAAATGACTCCATTCGAAATAAGAGAGAAACTTAGAGATTTCATTTATAACTATAAAAATATTCGTATTATTGGTGGTTGTTGTGGAACTAATCCTGAACATATTGCGGAGTTACGAAAAATGCTAGATGAAAATAACCTAAAAAGCTGAGTTAGATAAGGATAAGATTTTAGTTAGGTTTTGAATCAAAGCAATTGTCGCAGAAAATGGGGAAGACACCAAGAATTAGTTCTGCATTGAAGGCAATCGACCTTAAACAAGAACCTCCGCCTCTCATAATCGGTGAACGCCTTAATACTCAAGGTTCCAAAAAAGCCAAGGAGATGGTATTGATGAATGATTTCGATGGCTTAGTAAATTTAGCTAGAGCACAGGTAGAAGACGGTGCTCATTGTCTTGATGTCTGTGTAGCAACCACCGAACGATCAGATGAGCTAGAATTTATGAGAACACTCGTCAAGCGACTAAGTCTTGAGATAGAAGCGCCACTCGTCATTGATTCAACTGATCCCAAAGTAATTGAAATGGCTCTAAAACAAACTCCTGGTAGGCCAATAATCAATTCCATTAATCTTGAAGGTGATGGAACCAGATTTCACTCACTCGCACCTTTAATGGTAAAATATGGTGTTCCTGCTATTGCGATGTGTATAGGACCCAAAGGAATGGCAAAGACGCCGGAGGAAAAGCTGGAGACAGCACAACTTCTTTTTGAGACTGGAAAAAGATATGGTCTTCAGCCATGGCAATTTATTTTTGATGTCCTTACATTTACTTTGGCAACGGGTGAGCAAGAATTCTTACAGTCGGCGAAAGATACACTTGAAGGCATAAGAAAAGTAAAGGAAAAAATTCCCGGTTGCTACACATCATTAGGTCTGAGCAATGTTAGTTTTGGTCTTCCCGTACAAGCAAGAAGAATAGTCAATTCTGTGTTTTTAAATCATGCTATAAATGTAGGCCTAGATAGTGTAATTATAAATGCAAAAGACATTGTTCCTTATACAGAAATAGATAAGGTGCAGCTAAAACTTGCAGAAGATCTTATATTCAATAATCATCCTAACGCCCTACCTGAGCTTATTTCTTATTTTGAGGGTTTAAAATCGAATAGTTCAGGGTCATCCATTACAAGAGTACAATTTGATGAGAGATGGGATGCCAGCAAAAGGTGCTATTTCAGAATTCTTAATAGACTCAAGGACGGGATAGAAAATGATGTTACTGAAGCAATAACAGACAAGGTTTCAGCAAATGATAAAGTAGCAAACAAAATAGAAAACATTGACAACTTAAAACTCGGAGCATCAAAGGAAGAATATCATCAAGCCGCGGTGCAGACTTTAAATGATGTTCTACTGCCTGCCATGAAAGAGGTCGGAGACAAGTTTGGGGCAGGTGAGCTAATTTTGCCTTTTGTCTTAAAATCAGCCGAATGTATGAAAGCTGCAGTTGCTGAGTTAGAAAAGTATCTTATTAGACAAGAGGGAGTAAGTAAAGGCAAACTAGTGTTGTGCACCGTCTATGGAGACGTGCACGATATAGGTAAAAATCTAGTAAAGACTATTTTTATAAATAATGGATATACAGTGTATGACTTAGGCAAGCAAGTACCATTGCAAAGCATCATTGAAAAAATTCAGGAAGTTAATGCTGATGCCATAGGACTTTCAGCTCTCCTTGTTTCAACTTCAAAGCAGATGCAATATTTTGTACAGCATGCAAGAAAAAACAATATGAGGATTCCTGTCTTATGTGGAGGGGCTGCTATTAATAGCAGTTTTATCAATAGAATTGCGAAAGAAGATGCAATTTATAATGATGGTGTATTTTATTGTAAAACTGCATTCGAAGGCTTGGGAGTGATGAACAAACTCATGTCTAATGAAAGAAATCAGTATATTGAAGATTGGCAACAAAAACTTCAGAAGTGGCAGGAAAAACAAGATTCCAGAGCCGAATCCATAGACTTACTGCAAAGTAGCATTAGACCTATTTCGCCTCCTGTTCCTCCACATATAAACAAACAGATACGACTTCGAGCTAATGAGATTGATTTGTTTGAAATATGGAAATTCATTAATAAAAAATCTCTGTTTGTTCTTTCTTGGGGAATTCGCGGAAAAGGTGCTGAAGGTTTAAGTCAGGAAGCTGAAAGATTGTTTGAAGAGTGGAAAACAAGAGTGTTACAAGAAAAGCTCTTTGCCCCAGAGGCAGTCTATGGTTATTTTAGATGCCATAATAAAGACGGAAAACTTGTAGTAGATCTACCCCAAGGTAAAGGCGAGGTGGTTTTTGATTTTCCTAGGTCCTCTAAACAAAAACATCTGTGTCTGACTGATTACTTTGGAGAAAATGATATCGTCGCTTTTCAGGCAGTCACAGTAGGGAATAGAGTAACAGAAATTATTGATATGTGGAATCAGGATAATAAATATACTGATGCATATTATTTACATGGTTTAGCAGTCGAGACTGCCGAAGCATTGGCAGATTGGATTAATCTAAAAATAAAGAATGAACTTAATATAGGCATAAAACGTGGGCTTAGGTACAGTTGGGGCTATCCTAGTTGTCCTGATATTTCTCAGCATTCCTTGGTGTGGAAATTACTAGATCCAACAAAATCTGGCATGAGATTAACAGAGTCTGGACAAATAATACCTGATCAATCAACTGCAGCCATAGTAGTACATCATCCTGAAGCAGAATATTTCGTGCTTTAATATATTGGAATGTAAATTGTTATCATTCTAAATCTTGTAATAAATAATATTATATTCATAGGTATGACAATAGAAAATTTTGCTTTAGCTTGTGCAATTGATGGATCTCCACCATACTTTACATATCATAATCAAATAATGTTAATCATACAATCCAAAAACCATGCTGAGCATAAGATTAATGATTTTGAATATATTGAACCGTTTATCGAAGCATTAATTTCTCATGAATCCATTCATGTCGTAATAAAAAAATTAGAAGGAGCGGATATCTCAGATTCTCTTGATGATATCGAATTACTTGTCGAACGTAATGGTACGAGATTTCTGGTCACTTTGAACAATATGCTATTTGCAAAAGATATGTCCGGCATCGTAACACCATAGATGTCAGATTAATTTCTATGGGGTAGCATCAATCTTAGTGTAGCGATGCAATATTGGCAGAGGTTAAGTGTGATGACAGTGTTCAAGTGATACATCAGGATAATTAAAAAGCCAGAAAAATTTTTTAGACAACATAGTCTGATAAAACAAAGATAGAGAAGCTATATGGGTACCTTGAGTTTTATAAGAAACCGATGTATCCTACCTCTTTGAAAAATGTTATCAAGGAAATTATATAGTGATCCTCTAAATTCAAACTATACATAAGATTAGCGAGTCGGATTTCTTTGACCCAGCCAATTTTGATTAAATCGTTTAAATTGCGTTTAATATCCTCTCTCTTTAAATGAGTCTTCTTTTGCAAAGTATATGTAGTAACCATTTTCTCCTGTTCTGCTAAGGCCTTTATTATTTTGACTTTGCCAATACTTCCAAGACCTGTCTCTACTATCTCCTTACTAGTTATTTTATTCTCAAGATTCATTAATATTATCACGTTTGATTTGTTTTTGAAGTATTGGCTCAAGTTCATTGAGAGAAGTCGCATGCATGCCTATTTCTTTTAATGAACGAATTTCAATTATTCTTCTTGCTTCTAAATCATTGAGGTAATCTTCGACATCCAGTTTTTTTAATTTAAACTCTTCTGATAATTCTGATGCTCGCTGTCGAATTTCTTTAAGTTCTACATATTGTTTTTTTCTTGCACGCAATGCCCTTATCACAGCCATGAGGGTGAATATCTGGTTCTTTGGTAATTCTTCAATTTCCTCAGTAGTTACAGAAAGATGGATCTGGCCATGAACCTTTCGTATTTGATCTTGAGTTACCCTGCCTGTTCCTTGTACTTCAGCTAGATTTCCCGCATATAGAAGAAGATCGAGGGCATACCTTACATCACCATTGTTGGTAGGTGAAACAGTGATTTTTGCTACTTCATCGATTATATTTGATCCGATAGCGTTTGCATTAAATGCTTCTGTACATCTATTTACCAATATATCACTGACCTGCTTAATCGAGTATATCGGAAACTCCATGGGAACTCTTCCTAAAGTACTCAACTCCGCTTGATCGAGTTTGTGATAGAAGTCTGTACTTCTTGCAATAAATATTACTCCCTTTACGTTGCATGGCGCATCGGGATCAAATTCATTGAGACGAGTCAAGTCATAGATAATACCTGTATCTTTGCTGATCTTAATTAGATAATCGATCTCATCAAGGATTATAAGAGAATAGATATTATTTTCATACAAATAACGCAACATGTATCTTAACATCTCTTCTGCACTGAGCCCTTGTGATGGCAACTCTGGTGCAACCCTTTCCAACAAGAATCTATAGATTGCATATTTATTACCTCCTTGTAATTTTAAATTGATATATGCCGTTTTCAGAGTTAGTCTGTTACGTGTAAAATCTTCCGTTAGAAGTTTAGAAAATTTAAGAACAGTAGAAGTTTTACCTATTCCTGCAGGGCCAACTATTTGCAATACGGTTAATGGGAACTTACTTGGATTCGAATAGGAAGCTCTGAAAATATGATTAATTTGCTCAATCTGTTTTTCACGGTGAGGCAGCTCAGCTGGTATATATCGTGGTGACAATTTTGATTTGTCACGGAATATTTCGCTTTCTGACATTGTTGAAGTGAATAATTTATCATAGATATTATATTAAGTATCCTAGCTAAATTCTCGTTTAGAAATTGTGATCCTATGTAGAATGCTGACTCGCTATGTAGTCTAGTTTGAGAGACTCTACCATAATTATTTAAAATGCATATATATAAACAAATATCTTTGTATACCGAGAATCATATAATTATATGAATATATATTATTGTTCGCCAAAACCTTGTAGATGAGCAGATTTGCGCAGTCAAAATTTAATCTAAAATCACTCGCTGATAATTCCTATAGAGCCATACAAGAAGGGGCCTATGATGCTGAAGATTATGATTTCAGAAGCCATGATTCTATAAGCATGAGAAAGGCTATTTTCTCGTGCTCTCATGCTCCAATTATAACAGAAATTAAATTTGCATCGCCTTCCAGAGGTCAAATTGTCGCACAAACAGAAATCGATTTCATACAAGTAGCGATTAATATGGTATCATCTGGTTCTATTGGCCTTTCAGTTCTGACACAACCATATTTATTTAATGGCTCTATTGAGTACATATACAAGATTCGGCAAAAAATTACGGTTCCAATTCTCATGAAAGATATAATAGTTAGCAATATTCAAATAGATGCTGCACAAAGAGCTGGCGCAGATTGTGTGCTATTTATCAAAGCAATATTTGATCAGAATTTGGCAGAAAGTAGTTTAGAAAAGCTCGCAGAATATGCTTATAAAAAAGGGTTGCAGATACTTGTTGAAGTTCATTCAGAAAACGAATTTGCGGACAGCCTAAAATTAAAAGAATCTTATCGAGACCTAATTGGGATAAATAATCGGGATCTGAATAATCTTGAAATTGATATTCTAACCACCTACAGATTACTTAAAAAATATGATAAAGGAAAAAACATTATAGTTAGTGAAAGCGGGATAAGAAATGCAGACGAAGTTCGTTATTTGAAGAGAGCAGGAGCCGATGCCTTCCTAATAGGAACTAGTGTTATGGAATCGAAGGATATTGCATCAAAAGCTAGAGAACTTTATCTTTCAATTTAAGCAATTGAGATATCCTAATGTCTTAATACTCCTTTATGTATTCAAACATAATATAGAATGAAAAATAACTATCCCCTGGGAGGTCGATTTGGAAAATATGGAGGAAAATATGTCCCTGAGACGCTGGTTCCTGCCATAGTAGAACTCGAAACAGCCTATGAAAAGTATAAAAATGATGCTGAGTTTCAGAAAGAACTTTCATATTTATTAACTAAATACGCAGGTCGTCCTACACCTTTATACTTTGCAAAAAATCTAACTGAATATGTTGGAGGTGCAAAAATATTCCTAAAAAGGGAAGATCTCCTGCATGGTGGCGCTCACAAAACCAATAATACTCTTGGCCAGGGCTTGTTGGCAAAACGGATGGGTAAGAAAAGAGTTATTGCTGAGACAGGTGCCGGTCAACATGGGGTAGGCACTGCTATTGCGTCAGCTGTCATTGGACTGGATGCTGAAATTTACATGGGAGCAAAGGATGTGGAGAGACAAAAATTGAATGTTTTTCGGATGGAGTTATTAGGAGCAAAGGTTCATTCAGTTCGAGTAGGGACTCGGACACTCAAAGATGCGATTAATGAAGCCTTACGAGACTGGATAACTAATGTGCATAATACTTATTATCTCATAGGATCAGTAGTAGGACCGCATCCTTATCCTATGATGGTTAGAGATTTTCAAAGCATAATTGGTCATGAAATAAAGCAGCAAATGCTAGAAACATCCAATCGACTTCCAAACGCCATTGTAGCATGTGTAGGCGGCGGAAGCAACGCTATGGGAACGTTCTTTTCATTCATAGAAGATTCAGACGTATCATTGTATGGAATAGAAGCAGGAGGCAAAGGGGTCAGAACAGGAAAACATTCTGCATCGTTGTCTGCTGGGACTGAGGGAGTTCTGCATGGGATGCTCACTTACCTTCTTCAAGATAAATTTGGACAAGTAACAGAGACACACAGTATTTCAGCGGGATTAGATTATCCTGGAGTAGGACCAGAACATGCTAACTTAAAGGATCTTAAAAGAGCAAAGTATATTGAATGTACTGACGATGATGCTATAGACGCCTTCATTATGCTGTCTAAACTTGAAGGAATAATTCCTGCTCTGGAACCCTCTCATGCTTTGTCTTACGCAATGAAACTTGCAAAGACGCTGGACAAGAATGAGAATATTGTGGTGACATTATCAGGTCGCGGAGATAAGGACGTTGAAGTGGTTCAGCAATATTTGAGAATTAGAGAGAAAGAAAAATATGTTAAAAGACCTTCGATACAACAGAGTAAATAAGAGATTTCAAGAATTATTGAAAAGAAATGAGTGTGGTCTGATTTGTTATATTGTTGGCGGATATCCTGACCTAGATACTACAGAAGAAATAGCCTACACTTTGATAAATGGCGGAGCTGATATGATAGAAATCGGAATTCCATATTCTGATCCTATTGCAGACGGACCAATTATTCAAGAAGCGTCTTATCATTCCCTATTAAACGGAGTCACACCTGATCTGTGTTTGAGAATATCAAAAAACATTCGAAAGAAATTCCCTGATATTCCGATTATCGCAATGACGTATTCAAATATTGTATTGAGAAGAGGTCTTCGTGAATTTATGTTAAAATCAAGGAATTGCGGAATTGACGGATTTATTTTACCTGATATGGCTATGGAAGAAGCTGATTCTTACACAACAGAAGCAGCGAAACTTGGCCTTGTATCAATATTTTTGGCTTCTCCAGATACAACCCCGACTAGACTTGAATATATTGTATCTAAATGTTCAGGATTTGTATATATGGTATCTGTATACGGAGTCACAGGAGTCCGCGAATCATTTGAAGATTCTACATCATATGCTATAAAGAATATTAAGCGAGTTGTAGCTTCACGCTTACCGGTGGCTGTTGGCTTTGGTATAAGTAACCCTTCTCATGCGAAATTCATGGTTAATGCAGGCGCTGATGCTGTAATAGTTGGAAGTGCAATCATAGAGAAGATAAAAGATATTAAAAACAAGAAAAAAATGCTACAAGAATTAGATCTCTTTACGAGCACTATGAAGAAAGCTTGTCTATAGATAATAGCTATCTGTTACAGGTAATGTCTATGATATATCTTATATATTAGAAATTAAATAATCCCTCCACTAGTCAATTAGTCGTGAAAGAAAAGGATCTAAAGTCACTGTTCATGAGTTCTATATTTTCTGGGCATATTAAAGACAATATCTTTCCTCAGATGTCAGGCAACATATATCGAGAGATAAAAATAAAGGAGGAGGGGTATTTTAGAAACTTTGACCTTGTGATTGCAATAATTGAGAAGCGCTATGATTCTACTATAAAATACCATTCAAATGAAACATTTGATAACTATTACAATTTATTGATGAGAGACAGCCTTTTAAAACAGTTTTCAGTAAAAGAAAAATGCAGAATAGATTGGATTCGGTTTTATCCAATTGAGATCAAATCTGATAACGATGTTCTAGATGAACGCTTACCCCATCAGATCCTCAATGCAATTCTAACTTTTGGAAGATCTGTACTTGTTTTGGACGAACGTCATTCTAGGAACACAAAATTGAACAGAACATTGCGATTGCTTCCAACTACCATAATTGGTTATACCGGGAAAGATGACAGTTTTGAAGTACTTTCCGTATTTGACAGGTTAGTTACAAATGGACTGTTTAACATCTCGAAAAGAGGACTTGTAAGGCTTTTAATTAATAATGGAATGGGAGATACTAAATCAGAGAAGATATATCGCTGTCTTTCACAGATTCAAAGGATAAACCAAAAACTTGCTTTTAATGAGTTTTACGATGAAGAGATGAAATTTGGGAAGGACGAAATAGAATTTATAAAAAAGTTGATAGGCATTGACACTTTTTCAGACAGGAGGCAATTAGAGGAGCTGATCGAACAAACGACAAACAGCAAAATAACAGATTATATCCAGTCATAAATCGACCTATTAGAATATTCTAAAATCCTATGTTACCTCTACTGATCCTGAATTTGGCTTCTGATAAACGCGACCTAAAATAAATCGGGTATGTATAAACAACTAATCGGGTTTTATTGTATCATATTATATTATCTTCTCTAACTTTTTTTCTATCTCATTATTATTTGATGTTAGCAATATCAATGTTGTTATGAGCATACTGGTTGAAGAGCAAGAAGAAAAAGAAGAGGGAGTTCCCGTATGTGGAGCGAACTTATCGTCTCCTGTTGTGGATAAGGCATACTATATTGAGCAAATTCATTATAGAATAGGAAATAGGATGTATATTGAAAATGCAGATTAATAATAACAGAAAGAATAGTAATAACAATCATATTCCAAACTTGGAAGAACAAAGAGATATTGAGCTGGAAAATATCATAGGTAATCTTATGATTGCACAATATCAAGTAGATAAATTGAGATCAAGATTAAGTGAGAGGATTGGAGGTTATGGCTCTACAAGCAATAAGAAAGCCTCTACGAATATTTTCAAACACAATGACAAATGGTATAAGATTAGTATGAGAGTAGATGAGATGAGTGTCGACGACCATCCTGATATCTCAAGCCAGCTGAAAGAATGAAGAATGCAAAATGTGCTTGATTCCTGAATGCACGTCGATTCTTTCACTATAAAGATACTCGGTTTTAAGGGACAATATGCGGGTTAATCAAAAGCTGTTATTGTACTATTAAGAATATTTTTTTATATTCCATGCTTTACTTGAAACATAGTATTATACTATTGAAAATGGACTTATTGAAAAGCCCATAATTCTTTAGTAGAATATTTAGTACGATATATGTTCTGTCAAGATTGTCTATCCTGATTTCTTCTCGCTGATCTGACTATCTACTGTTTGTTATTATTTGAGTAGAGTGTAATACTAACAAATAAAATAATATGTAAAACACATAATGATACAAAGGAAAACCAAAAAGTCCAGGGGCTGGGTCTTTCAATAACCTATGTCCGTTTGCTCTGGTAACGCTAGTTATAAAAAAAGAATAAAAAGGTGATCTGTTAAAATGCAATGTGCTGTCTAAAGCGCGACCAAGAAGATTAAGTCCAAAGTTTATTTTTATCACAGGAGGTGTTATGTCTGGCCTAGGAAAGGGTGTAATCACATCATCGATAGCCAAATTGCTGCA
The DNA here is from genome assembly GCA_029240435.1 of Nitrososphaeraceae archaeon. Taxonomy (GTDB): domain Archaea; phylum Thermoproteota; class Nitrososphaeria; order Nitrososphaerales; family Nitrososphaeraceae; genus JAJNBK01. The sequence goes on from JAREAI010000017.1 coordinate 16,599, forward strand.
ATTAGCCGGTTTGAAAGTATCCTGTGTAAAGATTGATCCTTATCTAAACTATGACGCAGGAACAATGAATCCTATTGCTCATGGAGAAGTTTTCGTAACCGAGGACGGCGGAGAATGCGATATGGATATAGGAAATTATGAACGTTTTCTCAATATTGCTGTTACTAAAGATCATAATATTACCACAGGAAGAGTATATCTTGACGTCATTCATTGTGAGAGAGAAGGAAAATATCTTGGCCAATGCGTTCAGATCATACCACATATTACAGATGCTATCAAAAATCAATTACTAAAAATTGCCTTTGACGAATATCTAGATGTGATGGTTGTAGAATGTGGCGGTACTGTAGGCGATATTGAAAGTCTTCCGTTTCTAGAAGCATTAAGGCAAATGGAACTTGATGGCGTTTCTAATACATTATTTATTCATGTTACACTCGCTCCTGAATTGGAGGTAGTAGGTGAGCAAAAAACGAAACCTACTCAACATAGTGTTCAGGAATTACGAAGAATTGGCATCCAGCCTGATATTCTGGCTGTTAGATGTAAAAACCCTCTTACTTTAGAGGCTAGGCGCAAAATTTCACTTTTTGCCAGTATTAAGGAAGAGTCTGTTATTTCTAGTCATGATGCGCCCTCTATTTATAAAATTCCAGAAGTTCTAGAGAGCCAAGGAATTGTTAAGGTTATTGCTGATAAATTATTGTTTAGAAATAGTATTCCAAAATGGGGCAACTGGAAAACAATTGCAAGATCCTTTCATCAATATAATGGTTCAGTCAATATTGCAATAGTAGGAAAATATGTCAGTCTACCAGACAGTTATGTGAGTATATATCACGCGCTCTTACATGCCGGAGCAAGTATTGGAAGGAAGGTCGAATTTAAGTGGATCGAATCAGAAAGATTAGAAGAAGAAGGAGAGAGAAAACTTGACTGTCTAAAAGAGTTCGATGGTATATTGATTCCTGGTGGATTTGGAAAGCGTGGGAGTGAAGGAATAATAAATGCGGCAAACTTTGCTCGGTTCGAGAATATACCATACTTAGGAATATGTTTTGGCTTTCAGTTAGCAATAGTTGCTTTTGCAAGAAATGTATGTAGCTTGGAAAAGGCTGGTTCTACAGAATTTTGTCCCAACACAAAGGATCCAGTAGTACAATATATGCCCGAGCAAAAAACGCTTCAAGATATGGGTGGAACGATGCGACTTGGTAGACATAATATTGAGATTATATCTCATACAAAGGCCGCAGAAATATATGGGAAAAGCCTAATACAAAGAAGACATAGACACAGATTTGAATTCAACCAGGCTTATCGCCGCATTGTTGAAAAACACGGTATGGTTTTATCAGGTTTCTCAGATAATGGCAGACGTACAGAAATCTTAGAGCTACCTAATTGCAAGTTCTATTTTGCAGTCCAATATCATGGTGAATTCAATAGCAGACCTGGAAAGCCCGAGCAAGCTTTTAAAGCATTCATTGAAGCCTGTAGTCCTAAATTTTAAGTTCATAAATCCTCTGTCTTGCATCACGTAAAGATGTCTTCTTCTTAACATAGCCGAGGTTAAGCAAATGGCTAAGGGAGAGCCTTATAGTCCTTTCAGGAAGCATTGTCCTCACGGAAAGATCTTTTTGACTCAATGCACCTTCGTATTCTAACGTCTTTAAAATCAGTTTAGCACTTGGAGGCATGCTTAACAGGTCTTCTGCCAGTTTTACCTTCTTGGCCATGAGTGACGTAGCCGAAGAATTGCCTATTAACCTAACAAGTCTGGCTGGAAATTGGTGTTTATAGCATTCCAATATTTTTCTTATTCTTAGCCTAGAGCCACCATCAAGCACAACTTCACAATGATATCTACTCATAATATCTGCAATCTCTAATGTTGTGTCATTAGGAATCACCATAGGACGACGAGTGTTATCCACAGAGTTTACTGATACTACTATAAACACTTGAGATCTCTGTAGAACCATTGGCCCACCAGCCGACATTGAATATGCAGTAGATCCTGTTGGAGTAGATACTATAATACCGTCACTGTTATCATGCCATATGTCTTTCCCGTCTATTTTAAGTACATGTTCCATTAAAATTGCACTTTTACTAGGAAAAACTGCAACATCATTCAGAACAGGTTCAACCTCTCTGCCATCAACTTTGACTGCTAATCGAAAAACCTCATCTACTTCATAATCACCTTTCTTTAATCTTGAAGTTGCTATTTCTAATTCTCTGATATCTATTTGGGCAAGGAATCCAGTGGAATCGGATTCATAAATTCCTAAAACTGGAGCAGAATCAGATTCAACTTTATGGAAGTAGTCAAGAATACTTCTATCTCCTCCTGCTAACAAGACAAGGTCTACTTCTTTACCGAGTTTATAATTTCCATCTTTCATTACTTGTGTGTCGACATTGAGCGAGTCGAGCGTCTTTTTCATCTGAGATAACAATGCTCCGTCTCTAGAATCTGCTCCTGCCAGTGCTATTTTCATTATTTATTTATATAAAAATTAATATTTATTTCAATTTAAATGTAGATACATCCTCTCTTTTTTTATATTAAATTTTTTGAAAAGATAGTGTATTATAATAATAAGATGCGCTCTGCTCCATATTTGATTTTGACGGTATTTTATCTAATCCCTCTAAATTTGCTTCTAAAGCAGCCCTAACGGCACCAGCTCCAAAACAAATTGCCCATACTGGATCTTTTTCTTTCAAATATGCACAACAAAAGGCTGAGGATAAAATATCTCCAATACCAGTAGAGTAAGCGGTATCTACTTCTGGTAGCTTTATCCAATAATGCATTTTATCATATAATAGACGTATAATTCGATATTCAGTAGATAATACAAACTTTACTCCTTTACATACTTGAAGATATTGCATGCCTTCAATTCCTTTACGACCGCCAGTCAGCGCAGAGAGCTCTTGTGGATCTACTTTTATTGCTGATATTCCAGATAAATCCAATTTTAGATCATTAAGAAGTGATATTCGTCCATCGGGATTTGTTGTACGGATATAACCTTGTGGATCAAGCATCACAAACTCCACGCTGTCATTATCATTTACTATTTCCTTAAGTACAGAATAAGGAATTTCGTCTATTATAGGGCTGACTATCCAACAATCGGTTTCGATTTCTCTAATATCTTCAATTGTTATTGGTGAACATTTTGACAGCAAGAATAGGTCTCTACTTTCTTTTTTTAGAATAATTCGAAATCTTGTTGTAGGGCTGTCAGTAATGTGAGTATCTTCAATATTAATGCCATTATTATGCAGCATAAGCCTGCTATCTTGAGAAAAATCCTTTCCTACTTTTGTTGCAAGTTCTATTTTAAATTTAAATTCCCTTGCTGTTAAGCTGCAGTAGCATGCTGGCCCTCCTAGGCTTTCGGTAATCCTTCCTTTCATGTCTTGAATTGTATCCAATGCTATGTGAGACGCTACTGCTATTTTCATGTAAATTATTGAAAGGGAAGTGTTTTAACGATTTTCATTGAGACAGTTCGAATTCAAAAATAACCTTTGTCGATGTGTGTGTGTGTGTGTGTGTGTGTGTGCGTGTGCGTGTGCGTGTGCGTGTGCGTGTGCGTGTGCATGTCAATATCCTACAGCCTTTCAATTTTTTTCCAATTCTGCCAGCCTCCTCAACAATCTCCTTATTGTACTTGTCAATTACATGTCTATCAATTACTTGCGGTTATAACACTAACCAAGAATGTATACAGACAATATTAAATTCGAAAGTTCCTCATTGATATAATATCACTGACCTTAGAGATTATTTTAATCATGCAATATAGTCATATGCGTATATTACAGGGAAAAACTTCTTTAAATTCTAACATGGCTGATCCAGACTGGTATTAATTTTTCTGGGATAACTATCATAAGATTTAAAGGATAGACAAAGAATTTATTTCCTTGCATGCCGAAGAAGAGAACGAGCAGAGGACGTACTAAAGGTGGAAAAGGCAGTTCTGGTACTGTACATTGTAGTCAATGTGGCGCAATGGTTCCTCGTGACAAAGCAAAGAAAGTCACAGGAAGGATTACTCTTGTAGAACCAACTTTGGCCAAAGAACTTAAAGCACAAGGAGCATATATCGCACCGTCCACCGATGTAAAATTTTATTGTGTCTCGTGTGCTGTGCATAGGGGCATAGTAAAAGTTAGATCAGAATTAGATCGACGGACGGCTGGGAGACTTAGGTAATTTACAACTTCTTATATGTCGCTACCATCCTTTGGATTATGGTTATACCTGCAATTAGTGACACTATAACCACTGCCCACTGCATAGCACCAGGAATTGGTATCATTCCTACTATTGCCAAGATAAGCAGCCTTTCTGCTCTTTCCCCTATGCCAATCCCCTTCAGTTCGATTCCTAATGATTCTGCTCTGGCTCTAATATAGCTTACAATAAGCGATAATGATAATGCAATCATGCATAATAGTGGTTCTGCTAGATCGCCTATTGCCAAACCTAAGAATACAGCAACTTCGGACAGTTTATCTAATGAAGAATCGAGAAATGATCCTTTTTTTGAAGTAAGTTTTGTTACTCTAGCAACACTGCCATCAACAATATCGAAAAATCCAGAGATCAATAGTACAATGCCGCCTAGGATTGTGGCATTAAACCACATTAAACCAATAGAGGGTACGGCGGAGGCATAGATTAAAGCCGATACTATTGATGACATCGTAGCAGAGATTGTCCAAAAGTTTGCTGACAATCCAAGAGAGGCAAAGGAATTCCCTAGTAGTTCTATTACAGGTTGTAGAAGGACTCTAAATTTATTGAGCAAATGTTAACTTTTATTTTAATCCTAGCATAATATCTTTTAACTGCAAATTCTCAAATTTTCCTCATATAATCTTTCTAATCTGTCTTTATAAGGATTTTTGTTCAAAGAGTGAGATTTATAAAGAATAGGATGATCTATTTCTAAATCCATGGTTCTTTCGTAAAAACTTATAAATGTAAATACTCAAATTTCATAATAATTATTAAAGTTTCTTGTACTTAATTCTTTAATAACTATTACTTCCTCAAATAGGTAGATATTGTTAGCAATAGATAAAAAAACATATGAGGAATATTCTCTCAATAAAGTTCTGATAATTGGACTAGGTCAACTTGGACTACCTGTAGCTAAATACATAAAACAACGAGGGGGATTTGACGTATATGGATATGATATTAGTTCTAAAGCGATGG
>JAREAI010000162.1:0-8902 GCA_029240435.1 Nitrososphaeraceae archaeon
GAACGTCAGTGAAACCCAGACTACTATTTCATTAGATTCCTTTAAATGATCAAGAATTTTCGTATAAATTACCCAAAAAACGATGATTACGAAGAAGCTACTTATGAGTCCGTAAAGATTATCTAAAAAGTTTTCTACTTCATCAGCGTTCAGCTGACCATTTACAGCTGATGGAGGAACAAGATTGTAAGCTAGTAAGGTTAGAGCAACCAGGAGTATGGAGTCGCTCAATGTTTTGAGTCGTTCCGTAGTCATGAAACTTGTCAATATAAGGCTACACACATAATCATCCAGATACTGATAATAACCTTATTGGTTTAGCAAAATCAATATTAAACGAAAATCATCTATGACAGGGCTAACGGTAAATTTGTCCGGTTTAATGTAAGCCAAATGCTCCACTACTAATATGTTCCTTTAAAAAAGAACTATCATAGATTTATTAATATCTCTTTCCGAAAGCTGATGGAGAAGTCAGCTTTTTTTATATGCATATCACTCTCGACAGGAGCGCTCTAATATCTTGGTTGTCTATGAAATCGATAATTTCATCAAAAAAACACTTCTTACTTTTTGATATAATAATAGATCAAATACAAATAACCTAACAATATTCCCCTTGCAATTGCTATTTTGTACTCTGTATTTTCAAAATATTGAGATCTATCTCTTATCTACTAATGTCATATGATTTAGTTGCCAATTTTATATGGGTGCTTTTGTTGTTTCTTGGCGAGAAAGAAAAAAAATATGCAACAACGTTCTTTGCTGTAGTTTTTTTCATCTCCATCATTTTTGTTGCATAAGAGTTCTTAAGAGTGTTCTAGTGCTCTTGGTAATTTTAAAAAACAATGTAAAGATTAACTAGCTGAACTTACCTGAATATAAATTAAAGACATCATCTAGGTAATGTTATGGAGAGTTTCTGATCTTAAGCCGTAGTAGTTAATCACAGTACGTTGTACAAATTGATGATGTTTCTTCATACAACATCATCAAATGCCTGTGGAAACTTATCCTTAATTCTAATAAGAATGCCAGCAATAGCTTCTCTTACCGTTACTATTCCAGTTCTGAATGGAAATGCGCCATGTCCCTCGCTGGTAATAGGATTTAACCATTCATAGAAACTGTATATGTGTGGCTTGCCTTCTGATGCAAGCTTTGAAAGGAGCATGTCGCATTCCTCAACCTGTCCAAATCTACTTCTTGCAAACATTTCCATGCCGGCAACCCATGGCCAGAAAGTATGATTATGATATTCATAGGGTTTCAGATGCCAAGGTGCACTAGCCTTTAGCTCTGCTTCAGTAATTAGAGGCCATTTATCTTTCCAACATCTGTTCTTAATAGCTTCTAGTGTACTTAAAGCTCTTTTTTGAAGCCTGTCATTCAAAGTCCTGATAGGTTCATTCTCCTTTGCTAAACCTTTTGTTCTGCTAAGAATTCTCATACTATTTTTCTCTGTATTCTGCGTAATTGCTATTAAAAAGAGTGATACATCTTCAGTAAGTATTCTATATTGTTGCCCATTGTAACGTGTTTCATGTAAATCTAGATAACAGCCATCTTCGTCTGACCATAACTTTTGATCAACAGCATTTGTAGCCTTGTCTGCTAACTCTGTTATTTTAGAAGCTTCACTATTCTTTCCTATCTTTGATAGCAAAAGTGAAAAGTTCTCTAAAGCCCATATCCAACAGGCTTGACTATAAACTATTTTGCCAGTCCTAATTGCAGTATCCATCCAGTCCTCATTATGTTCTTGCTCCAGCAAACCGTCATTGTCAGTATCACGTTTGCTGAGATACTCAACAGCTTTTAGCATACGAGGAACAACAAACTCTGTAACTTTTATTGGATCTGTTGCTCCAATCTTTCCAAGTAGGGCAGTAACATAGTCTGATGATCGTTCTGAAGCAACTGTTGCTGATTCTGATGAAGAAGAAGAAGAGTATTTGTTATCTAAATTGGTCTCATGTAAAACATACCAATTAGCTAGAATCCAAGATGTTGTACTGAGCATCAAAGCTGTAGAATCAATATCTGGATTTAGACCATAGACTTCAGAAAAACCGGCTTGATATATTGTTGTAGGAAGCGAACCTTCAAATTCCATTTCTTTATTTGAATCTGCCACGGCAGCAGAAAACTTTGTGTTTGGCGACCCTCTGCCATAAATTATTTTTTCTCTATTTGGCGTAATTTGATGAGACCATATCTGATAAATCTGGAGTAGTGTACCATCAGTATTGCCAGACGCAAACCAATCTCCTAGAATATATGATGCGTCTCTACACCATATTGCTTGGTATATACCACCAGGATTACATCCTTGATTTACATGCTCTTCTGTTCTTTTCATAAATGTCGTACCCTTAGATACAAAGGATTTCAAAATATTTTGAGTTGTTTCATTTGTCAAAAGCTCATTCAGTATTACCGTGACAATAAGATCGTAATAAATTTTAGGCTCTGTTAATTTAGTAAGATCTAAAGCTTGGTATATTCTAATATTGATTTGAAGTAAATAATAAGAACACATACAAAGCTATAATTACTCATGGTTTATACACTCATGGTTATACCTATATTTTAATTCTAGAAGTTACATATGTGTGCTTCTAAATCTCGAACATCTCATATTAAAACGATCGCATAGGGATCTATATGGAAATGGATACAGAAAATGCTTCTGATGTTTTAGATCGATTCAGGATAAATAAATAAGAGAATCAGGTAAAAATGATATTTTTTAGATGAAACATTAATTCAGATAGATGGTGGTCAGGATTATTGCTTATGGATCGCATATAAGCCTAACATAGATTTGTGTTTGATGGTGGACATATATGTCTCTCAAGAGAAAGAACTATGTTCATATGTTATCAGTTCTTCAAGAAATTACGAAAGAGAACTCATATTTACAACAGTGCATAATGATGCTTGTAAGTGGTTAAGATTGAAACATCAAGTTTATTATACACTTATATATATTTTCACTCCTATAGATACCTAAACAATGTTTCAAGTCACTTTCCCATCAGGACGTAAAATTGTACCTGCTTTAGTCGTCGTAGATATGCAGAATGGTTTTGTTAGCAAGGGTGGTTCATATGATAGATTAGGTATGAACACCTCCAATTACAGGGAAATAATACCAAAGCTTAAAGATTTAATCGAATTCTGCAGGAGTAAGGAAATTCCTATCTTTTACACCGAAGCAGTTAAGGAGGCTAGCGGAATTGATGTTCTGACAAAAATCCATAACTTTTTACCAAAATCAAGACAAGAGCGACTGAAGTTTCCGATCTGTATTAGAGGCACATGGGATGGGGTTACGATTGACGAGCTAAAGCCTAAAGAGAATGATCCAGTAGTTATCAAACGAAGAGATTCTGCTTTCCAGGATACAGAACTACGGGTCTGGCTTCAGAGTGAAGGCATTAACTTGCTAGTTTTTACTGGAATTGATACTTCAATTTGTGTAGAGACATCATTAAGAGACGGATTTAACATAGGATATGATGTAGCATTGATATCTGACGCCACGGCATCAGGATATAAAGGGCATTATGAGACCACATTAGAAAGAGTAAGAGACTATTATGGATTGGTAATGAGTATAGAACGATTTAAAAAAGCGATTAATAATGTGGACAAAGTGAGAAAAGGCGAGATAGATTTACGTAATGTACCAGAAAAAACTTTGACTGACTTTCTTGAGGAATTTAACTTACTGGATCCTAGGGCGTTTGCTCTCACTAGCTAAGCGTCGAGTCCTTTAACTTTTTACACCCGATATACACGGGCACTCCAAAGTGTCGATGCGAAAATATGACAGGATCGATCTGTAGCTTTAAACTTCTATTTTTCCAGTAATCAGATATGTTACTGTTAATCGGTAACATAATCCTTAGTGATACTCATTAACATATGTTTATAACTACCTGACTTATAGGTTAACGTTACTGATCACTAGTAAAAGGGTGGTATTGATAGATGCTTTGACAAAAAGTTTGTCAATGTTGACAAGGTCGTATTATGAGCCATGCTAAAAATGACTAAATATAAAACTTAACCTACTTTTGATCTTTTTTGCTGTTTTACTTGTAAAATTTGACTGGTTCTGTATCTCTATCTTTCATAAAAGATGAATGTAAATATGCTTATGTTCATTGTCTTTACAAGATAGTAATAACATGTACAACGTAAAATTTTTCTATCCATGTTCTCTTTTTCTTCTATAGAATTCTATAAAGAATAGTTATTGTAACTTTAAATAGTTAAGACACCACACCATTCCGTGTAATATGAGTTCACAAAAATCTCCGGGATGGAGACGTGCTGCCCAGATAGGTCTGGGAGCCTTAGCTATAATTCTGGCAATAATTGCAATGGTATTTCCTGGTGCTACAGTAGTCTCTATAGTGATAATCCTTGCTATAGCATTGTTAATTGTAGGAATCGAGAAGGTCATAAGCGGAATATTTTTTGTACACAAGTCACGGTTCGCTGCTATTGGACTAGGTATTTTGGTAATTATTTTAGCTATCATTGCTCTTGCCTTCCCTGTGGGAGCGACAACCGTATTAATACTCATCATAGCATTTGCATTAATGTTTGATGGATTTGCAAGGATAATACAGGGATTTGGTGACAAACAAGAAAGAGGATGGATAAGAGGCTTTTACATAGGTGTAGGTGTTCTAGCTGTCATAATATCAGTTATGATACTTGTATCTCCGTTCTTTGGAGCAGCCTTAGCAGGTTTACTCATAGGAATAGCCTTACTGATAATAGGGATACAGGTGATAAGCGCAGGAATAGCTGGCAGGGAAGCTCGACTGAGACCATCCATGACTTGATTTAAAAGGTGATAATTGATAGTGGTGGGGCGCGCAGCTTGACCAAAGAAGCATCAAATCTTAAGGCAATCATTAGCGATTATTTTATAGATATACTGAACCACAGAAAAATTGAGAAGGTAGAATAGCTATGAGGATGCCAATTCTCCTCATAAATGGTCTAACTTTAGTATCATGTTTAACACAAGAGTAGAGACATAGTGAGGCCAAACCTAGTGGAATGGATAATATTAGCAAATTCTTTCAACCTTTTGGTCTGTGAAAATTAGATCGTCTCAAGCTTATGAGTAAGGAAAGAGGAGGCTCAAATTCATCCCATTTCAAAGATCCAATTAGTAGTGATATTAAGCCTATGTCTAGTCTAATCTTCTTATGGTTCCACCCAAATATGATCATTTCATCATCACATCAATCACATTAGAATAGTTAGGCATATTGCTAGGAATAGCTCTGTTAATAATAGCATTGAATCATAGCAAGAGATGTCCCTGGAAGAAAAGTATCATTAACACGATCTTAGGGAGAGACCTCTCAGTTTTTCTAAATATTTAAGAGCATACTATTCTCTTCCAAATGTTGACTACGTCCTGGTCTTTTTGCCCATATATTCAATAATTCTACTAAGCCTAGATATCTATTATATCATAACTGTATTTCTAACCTATCATCATAATCATATAACTTACTAAAAATCTGACTTTCAGATACAACTCATTATAATTTTTGTATCTTAATCACATTATAAGAGAGGTTGGAATTATTATTATGAAGGGAAAAATTAAAGCTATGTAGGGGTAATAAAAGAAATTATCATTTATGAATCAGAGAGTTATGGACTTTAAGCTCAGGACCTACTTACTTTTTTAGCGTTTGATCATCGATCATTATTCTCAACCAATAACTATAAATCATTATGTTTTCATTGCTTGTTACAATATGAATCTTTCATGGACTAAAAGATTTTTTTCAAAATTACCATCTACAAGAAACAGCTGGGATTATGTCTTGTTTACAATTTATTCTTGTATGTTATTAACTTATTTTCTGGTATTTCCTGCATTGACATCATCAACAACGGTTGACGCACAGCTTTTTTCAGGACAAAGACGAAACGACACTACCACCATTACCACCACCCCCACTAATACTTCTTCGTCTGGCGATGGTTTACTTTCGATCCTCCGAAATCCCAGTATTTTGACTACCAATCTCAGCTCATCGGTAGAGAGAGTAGTTGACGTTGTAGAAGAAAGGATAGACTCAAGATTACAAGGTATTAAAACTAGGCTAGATGAGATCGCTGCTATTGCAATACCTGCTATAGTTGCTGCAATGGCCGGTATCATAGCACTTGCGGCATTGATAATCGCCTTTATAATCTTCTATTGGATTAACGGGTTTAGACAAGGTCGGAGACACAAAAGAAATACCGTTCATTTATCTGAGCATGTCCTCCGAGAATTGAAAGAAAATGGCCAGCTGCTGGACAGCGTACCTTCGTCAAGCAGCAGCAGCAGCAGCAGCAGCAGCAGCAGCAGCAGCAGCGGCGATAATGGTAATAGTAATCTGTCTGTACAAACAGAGGAACTGTCTAATAGTGCTCTAAAAGCTGCTATATCCTCGCCCTTTTTCTGGGATGTGTACTACTCCAATGCTCAGTATACTATGTTGAAACTTGACATGGCTATAGATAGATATAATAGAGTTCTTAGAGGTGCAGCTCAACTCAGAGAATCAGTTATTTTAAACAAGGTAGATGAACAAACTGCCAGTAAGGTGGTAAGAGGATACGATGCTAAAATAGCAGACTATAGGCAGGAAACTATCGATCTGTCTAAGCAGCTGAAGGGTCTAATAGAAGCAAAAGCAACTACTAAAGGTGTTGGTGGTGTATTTAAGGAAGCCTAAATTAGATAAATGATTGAAAGTGAATGCATATACAAGGGATTAAACGTGACAATAAAAAAGGTGACAAAATTATGTGATTTTGGATTCCTCCTTTCACCTTTTACAAAAAAAGCAATAATATTGACAAAAACGAGTAAATCCATGTGTTTGGCTTTAACCTGTCTACTCATAAAATCTTCTTTTATGTATTGGGGTTCTTCTGTAGCGACCCATAGCCAAGCTTGTGAGTACTAACAATCAATTTGTATCTGAGTTTTCATCATCAACTATGAAAACAGTAGTTATTATTCTACTCTTCATTTTGTTTGGGTATAGATATGTTGTTTTGTGGATTGTATTTCCTCATATATCCAATACAATACCACACCAGATGATGGCCGCATAACTCCTATTAACAAATGGTTTTATGTCTTTAGATGGTACTCCTTAGATAGATTTAAACCAAGAAAATAAAATATTAGGTATAACAACGCATATATATCTAATCTAATGACATAAGGCGTAGTTCTTTCTTTCATGTTTAAACATTTACAGATATTTATTAATCCAATCCAGCTTTAGCAGTTACTACTGCTTAGCTTAACAGGACATTAGGAGATTCTTCACATTTGAATATAACGAATATAATGGAGACATGAGATTCACAAACAAATTTAGATTTTATATCTCAAAAATACATAGCAAAAAAATTGAAAGTATTGCTTCTTTTTATCTATGGAGGAGTAGCCCATATATACATCTAGTTACTTTCCAAATGGACTAACCAAAAGGTATGCTCCTACTGTTTGAGCCCACGCACCACCGGGATCCAAATCGTTCGCTGGCTCAACGGTTATAATTAAATCAGTATACGTGTATGCGTTGACCAAGTGTTCATCATACTTTAGTGTGCCAGATGTAAAAAGCTGTCCTAAGCTAAGAGGATAGCCAGAAGCACCACCTCCTCCGTCTACAAGCCAAGCCTCAAAAACCTTGCCAGGAGGTGGTAGAAAATCTGTTGCAATACTCACCTCTGTCGTGCGTCCATTTGTTGAAATATCAACAAGCCCAAAAGGTTGTCCTCCATATCCCAGCACTACTCCGGTTTGTGTTTGTTCTGTTGTGCTAGTAGCTTGTGCATTTTCAAAAGGCAGCGAAATCAGAGCCACTCCTATAACTGATGTTATCAAGACAGCAACAATGCTAAATTTCATGTGTGGATACACTTCCTTGTTATATATAAAGTCTACTAATTATCTAATCAACACATTTATTCTAATGACGTTACCCATTATAGGAAAGCATAATTAAAAGCAGAATATCATCTTTATAAAGACAGCTTTAGTATAGACCAAAAATATTCATCCAGATCGACAGTACTGCAAAATTATTATAAGTTACAAATGAATCCGTTTCTTTTAATTTCCTAGGCCTAATCTAATAACTAAGCCAGGCAAATAGCTGGTTATTGTGCATAATTTGACTCAGGCTACGCCCATTTAAGTAACACATTTATAGTTGGCCAAGTTATATGAAATGAAATTATATGAAAAAGGAAATGAAGCTCATATTAATGGGAGTAGGTTTACTTTCGGCTCTAGCTCTCTTCTTATCTCCTACCACAGGCATGGTTGCTTATGCTCAATCTCAATTGGGGAATAGAACTTCAGCATTATCACCGGAGAACCAGCAAAAACTCAGCGCATTGGCTGATAGACTTCGTCAAGTAGTTGGAGAATCTGGTGTGAATATCACGTTACCACAGGATGGAAACCTTTCAAGTAGGATAAGTATGTTGGTGGATTCAGATGCATTTAAGCAATTATCTGATAGGTTTACACAAGTATCTCAGGAGCTTGGAATAAACACAACAAACGTTGCTCAGCTTAAACAAGAAGCAGGTTCTAACCTCACAAAAGGGTGACTTTGATCTTCAATCATTACTAATTTTGTTATTCTCTCTTTTTTTGCAATATCTGACATCATCAATATTTTTTTGAAAGAAAATATCTTGTACCACGCAGAAAATATCATAACATAGAAAATACTTTTATATATAAGGCTGTGATGTTTATTTGAATGGACAATAAGAGAGCACTTTTGTTAATTACTCTTCTTACTATAATATCTGTATCAGCAATGGGAAC
>JAREAI010000401.1:0-2734 GCA_029240435.1 Nitrososphaeraceae archaeon
TGATTTAAAGCCAGGATCTATAGGTCCATCTACCTTAGAATAGTTGGTTCCATTACCTGTAAGAGAAATAGTTGTGTTAGCACTACTAGTAGTACTACCTCCTACTGTAGGAGCTACAGGCGCAGGGGGAGAAGGGATCGAAGCTGATGTGGGTGAAGGTAGAGAGCTAGGAGAGACAGATGGCTTTGCAGTTACTGAAGCTGGTTTCGGTGGTACAACAGCTTTAGCAGATTCTGCTGCCATAGCTTTTTTCCTTTTGATAACACATAATTGCTTATGTACATCTTTCATACTGTCAAGGGTCAGCGAGTTGCTATGTACCAAGAGGGATCCACAGTCTTCACAGACATATTCGTTTAAGTTTGACACTATGTAGACTTGCAATTAGTTATTTATCAATTTTTGGAATAAGTCTAACGTGGTAACCCGGTTGATTCAATAACAATATAAATTTTATCCAATGTTATTATTTGCAATTTGTTATTTTAAAAGATGATCGGAATGATACCATTAATGGTCATGCTAAAAGTAAGAGAATTCTAAAACATATCATTTGAAATAATCCTGCTGCATATTGAAAAACGAATTCCATGCTTTTGCTATCTCATTATTGTAATCTGTAACTGTCTCAATTGTTCTATTATAGATTTTCAAATTTTCTCTTGCTGCGTCAAAAGCAGTGATTGTTAACTGGTTGTTGATGACAGCTGTTCTTATCATGTTGTTGGTGATATCATTTGACTGTTTTGCGAAGTGGTCTAGATATGGCGCGGCAACGGTAAAATTCCAACCTCCCGTTATCTGTTTATGCGAAGAAATAGCATTCTGAATTGTGTTCTTTATCGTTTGAATAAAATCTAATTGCAAATTTGAAATAGATTGTGAATATTGGGGCTGAATTTTTGCCCATTCATCTACTGTTCGGATAAAATTTTCTTTTATAGTATCATAAATATTTTGTTCATCTGTGACTCCTTTGCTATCATTATCTTTTGATCGGTAATTTACCATCTTAAACATATATATGAAGCATGCACCTTGATATAAACTTTGGTTATATATGGCATTGTTTACCATTAAAAGGCTATATCCTCATACATGTACTGATTCTAAAGCATAATTTTTGATTAATATACTATAATTCTTTTATTTCAAGCATATTAAACTTATATATGTATGATTCCTATTGCTGATGTTAATTTTTTAATTATAGGAAAGCTGTAGAACAGATTGAATTGGCACATAACCTATCCTATATCTATAACAATAAGTGATAATAAAGCTAGCCCTTAAGATATTCAAAGTTGTCAGGTCTAGGTCGTGTATATTGGAAGGAGGTTATTGAAGTATTACGCATGATAATTCCGCAGTACGACAAAGTTAATAGGGCGATATCATTTGGCAGAGATAACGATTTTCGTCTAAAGTCAATACGGGATCGTATTTTCCCAGGAGATACGATATTAGATGCGGGTTCTGGTTTTGGAAATATGACTAATCTTGTATTAAGCGAGGTAAGAGACAGTACCAAAGTTATCATGTATGATCCCATTCTTGATATGTTGACTAATGCGAAAAAATTCTTTAGTCATGACATGCTGCAATATGTTACCTCTGGCGTTTTCGAATATCTGCCTTTCCAAAATAACGTTTTCGACGTTGTAATGTATGGTTATTCACTACGCGATTCAATTGAATTAAAACAAGCAATTGCAGAAGCATATAGGGTTTTAAAGTTAGGAGGTCGCATAATCATAGTTGATATAGGCAAACCAGACAATCTAATAATAAGGGTAGGGGTTTCCTTCTATCTAAAGTATATTCTTAAGGTACTCGCTTTTGCTGCTGCTGGAAAGTCTGGATTAAAATTTAAGACACTTTATGGCACTTATATTCGATGGCCAAGAAACTCTGAGCTAAATGCGTTACTATGCGAAAAGTTTTCAAGCGTGAAATTTGATAAAGCAATGATGGGCGGCGCCATTATAGTTTCTGCCTATAAATAAATAATATTCCGGTATACTAAAATCCTGTTTATAAGATATAACAAATATCTTTGGAATTATACTTATGAAAAGAAATTTTTTATTTAAATTATCTTATACCAAACGTCCTTATAGTGAAACATGCTTAGCCAGAATCAATTGGTTAGAATTCCAAAGCGACTCGTACGATACAACTTAAAGAGCGAATACCATATAATTACAAACCAATATACAAATCGGGAAAATAAATCTGTGCTTACAGCAAAATCTGTCTATAACAGGAAACAACAATATGCTTGTGAAAAGTGCGGTAAGGTATTTAATGCATGGAAAAATCTACACCTACATAAAGTTGAAAACCATTCTTACTGACAGCATCTCCATCTATATTATCAATTAATAACACCTCTTTGTAAAAAATAATCAACAATATTTTCTTGATATATCATTGTTCAGCTATAAACAGAGGCACTTATAGCAAAAGTTTGAAATAGTGAAATACATCCATTTATCCACTTAATATAGTATATATATTTGGTTACTCTGTATCCCTGATAGGGTACAAAGCCACGACTGATTTCCTAAAAATCGAGCTACATTGTCATAATACTTTTTCCAACTATCGTAATGGATCTGTACGAGTCCCCTTTGACTGTGGTGTAAGTATAGAAGAGCAATTAGATATAGCTTTGAAGAAAGGCATAGAAGTCCTTTTTGTTACAAATCATAATACTCTAGATGGCTATCAT
>JAREAI010000163.1:0-5837 GCA_029240435.1 Nitrososphaeraceae archaeon
TTGTAAAGCATATAGACTACATAGAAGGTAAACAATTTCGTGATATTCAAATCTCAGGACCTTTTTCTTCATGGAGCCCATAATCATTTGTTTGAATCTTCTGAATGTACAAGGAGAACCGTCAAATAATGGCTGTTATACACTTGAGTCTAATAGGCATAACATACGGTAGTATACATTATATATTATATGTTGGGAATTTTGGAACTGAAAAGAAAATGTCAAATAGTCACAACGTATAGCATTTCAAAATACCAACAGATAATGTAAATAATTTAGAGAATAAAAATTCTTCTCTATTTGGATGGCAATTTGAAAAAGGCAAAATGGAGGGATATTGGCGATAAAAAATGCAGAAATACATGGAGCTTTAATGCAAAAAGAAAATCCTGAGCAGATATCAACGCAATTCGCGACTGTAGAATCAATTGATGATTATGTAGATAAGGCTCAGCAACTCGGTGCAAAAGAAATAAAAAATAAGAGTGAAATATAAAAGAGGATATTATACATTATTAGAGGATCCACAAGAATACCTTCGGTATATGGCAGAATAAATATTTAAACAATAAATCGTCTTCTTCTATTATTTTTCTTTTTTTACTTAGTATTTTTGTTGATTGGTTTATGCTAGATTCGATTTTAATACTAATAAAGTTAATAATATGTGTTGGCACTATACTGATTTGTTGGCATTACTTAAATATGGCAAGATTAATAACAATATCGAAATAAATTGGCAAGATCGATTATGTTTAATTTGCACTTAGATCTGGGGGAAAGCTATGTCTATGGCCAAGCTGTTGTAGGTGATAAATCATATAGAATAAATATACAAGTCGGAAATCAATCTGTAATATTTCCTAGCGATTTTGAAATGGATACAGATCAAGCATTGATCTATTTTGATATGGGAGAAAAAAACAAAATTGTAATAAATAGCAATGTCACAAAAGGGAATAGAGATATGATTGAGTTGTACGTCAATGATGAGACTATGCAAAATTTAGCAAACGTTCTTCCTATATCTATGACAATGGTGATGGATAGGCCATCAAAAAAAATAAAATAAAATAAAATAAAAAAATTACTACAGTGATTGAATAATGCAAAATCAAAATATCTTAAACCAAACGGTTGTTCGTAATTCAAAAGGTAGGACTTTAAAAATTTTGGTCACAGGTGCTAGTGGCTTTATTGGAAGCCGTGTGGTATATAGATTATATTTATCACCTTCCTCTGAAGACAATCAAGAGATAATATGCATGACACGAAATGTCGAGTCATTGGAGGGTCGCTTTAATCGAGATGTTAAAATAGTAAATGCAGATGTCACTAACTATCAACAGGTTGTAAAAGCAATGTCTGGAGTAGACGTTGCATTTTATCTAATACATTCAATGGAAGGTTCTTCTAAGGAATGGAAGAAATTTGCAGAAAGGGACAGACTTGCTGCAGAAAATTTTGCAAGGGCAGCCACAGAATGTGGAGTTAAGAGAATCATCTACCTTGGCGGGCTGAGTCATGGGAAAGACAATGAACTTTCAGAACATTTAAGGAGCAGAAAACAAGTAGGCGAAATATTAAAAACATCCGATGCAAAAGTGACAATATTCCAAGCTGCTGTTATTTTAGGACAAGGAGGAGGTTCCTTTCAAATGCTACAGTATCTCGTTGAGAGGCTTCCTGCGATGGTGTGTCCAAAATGGGTCCTGACTAAATCACAACCAATATCAGTAGATGATGTGGTTACTTATTTAGTTAAAGCTATTGATGTGAAAGAAACAGAAGGAAGAACATTTGAGATTGGAGGATCAGACGTGCTTACATATGTAGATATGATGAGACATTATGCAAAAATGCTAAACAAGTCAATAAAAATAATCATAATTCCTTTCCTCACTCCACGACTTTCTTCCTATTGGATTGATCTTATTACTCCTGTTAAGGCATCATTGGCAAGACCTTTGATAGATAGCCTCAAACACGAGGCAACAGTAAAAGATGATTCAATAAAAAAAATGATTCCTATTCAGCTAAAAAATTTTGAAGAAGCAATAAAATCTGCAAAAGAAGAACAAATGCAAAGAGAAAGGGTTGCAAGAAGAGAGCGTACTTCTCACTCTTTTAATAATAGAATTCTGTCAATATCGCTATTTGCAATGGTTGCTATAAGTTCTACTTACTATATACTTGACGCTAGGCCTGAAATATTTCAAGCAAATTGGTTAATTCTAAGTGGTTTATGGTACTTCGCAATAGCTTTCTCAATATATTTTGTAATTAAAGGAGCAAGGCTTGGTGCTATGGTTGCAGGTATAATTGGTTGGATTACTCTTGCCTTTTGGTTAATTGACAACATATACACTGTTTTAGGCAATTCGTTAATTGCTAGCTCTCCTGACATAATTATGACTATAAGAAACTTTATTGGTGCCATAATTGCGGCAGTAGTTGTAGTAGCATCCCATAACGTATTTCATAAAATAAGAGTTCATGGTCTATAGTTAGGCACTATTAAAATCTTAGTCACTTGTTTTTATATTAATACTACCAATGCAACTCATGGAATCGCAAAAAACCACTAAATTATTTATATTGTACTGCTCATTAGCAGGATTTATTTCAGCTTGGGCAATTTCGGGTCTACTTGTAATAGTTGATCTCATATCAGGAACTCCACCAGGTACTTTCTTTGCTGTAATTGGCCTCTCGCTAGGATTTACTGATACAACAACTGCTCAATACATAGGGTTTGCTCTACACGTGTTGACAGGAACCACTGCAGGAAACATATTTGGACAACTTGCAATATTTTGGCGGAAAATTGCACCATATAACGCACGATACGGAGTACCAAGGGGAATGATTGTTGGTATAGCTTTATGGCTTGTGTTATTTGTGCCACTCACAACCTTTGGGATACAGCCAAGGCTTGATTCCTTTGCGACCTCGGCACCAAATCAATATATCTATAACATAACTTCACACTTTCAGGGATTATATCCTATTATTATAGGAGGATCATTTTTTTTCCACCTTATATATGGTGCAATGACTGGATTTATATCTGGAAGAATGGCAGGACTAGGAATATTTGCAAGGAGTAAAGCCACTGCACAACGATCCTCCTAATATTTCTCTTTTAGCACTAGAATTGTTATTTACCACTAATTTAATATAATTGGGAATAGTAAATAAAGGTAATAATTTTGTTCAGAAATGGTATATATTAGAAGTAAGAAAGTAAAGGGCATTGATTATGCTTATCTTGTTCAAAGCGTATGGGATCATAAAAACAATACCTCAAAGCAACATATAATAAAGTATCTTGGAAAAACATCTAATGTAACAATTGAAGATATTCCTAAAGAATATCGCCATGATCCTAAGATTATCACATTTATCTCAATTTACAGCTCTTCTCCTGCAGATAAAGAAAAACTGCTAGCAAAAATACAAGAAGAAATATTTGCGTTATTAACAGAGTGCAACCTGGCTGATCTTATCAAAACATACGATAAGTATTCATCGTTATTTGGACTCGCAAATTTTTATGACAAGCTACTAAAACCTGTCATGTATAAAATTGGAGAACTATGGGAGCAAGGAAAACTTGATGTTGCAACTGAACATGCATGTACTAATACTGCCAGCAGCCTAGTAAAGGTAATAAATGAACACATTTCTCATTCAAAAGCAACAAGGTCACAATATAAAATTCTGATATGTACTCCAGATGGAGAACTACATAGTTTAGTCTGTAATATAATAGAATCCCTTCTTATTAGCAAAGGATTTAAAGTATATAATATCTCACCTTCAGTTCCTTCAGAGTCAATTATTGACTATCTAAAGGATATACAGCCGGATATTATACTTATTTCAATAACTATTGCAGACAATATAAAGCCAGCTGAAAGACTGATCAAGGAAATTCGTTTAAAGTATCATAAAGTACCAATAATAATAGGCGGTTCTGGTTTAAATAAGGTTGATGAATACGTTGCTAATGACGATGTCGTGTTCATGCCTAATACATCATTTGGTGAGGTTATAAAATTAATAACACAATATATCTGTTGAAAAACAAATTGACAACAATCGACTTACCTAATCTTCCAATATCTTAGAAAAAACTTGTAATAACGTTAAAATTTTTCATTTTCTGTTTGTTAATTACAATTTAGATCGAGACATTTTTGTACTGTTACTTCTGATATTCCAGTTAATATACTAGTTCAAGTAGTGTTTTGTATTGAACTATAAATTTGTTCTCTCAATTACCTTATACTAATCTCCTCTCGTCGCGTTTGACCTGTTTTGATAATACTCTTGATGCAGCATAAGTCATAAAATTCAATGATGTTGAAATTTGTGATACTACATCATTTTCATAAGCTAGAGCAGGTATTCCTTTTCCTCTATTCTCTATTGCCGCTATATAGTTATCAATTACAAAATCTTCTGCATACTCGCACAAAGCTCCTGTAACAAGTATACCATTTATCAGCCCTATACATCTTCTGCCTAATGACAATATTTGACCTTTTTGTGAATAATCAAGTTCTATCATTGGTTCTCCTCCTCCTTTACGCATGATGTTTTTGGCAACATTACGCGCCTGTCTGACCGCAAACTGTGCAAGCTGTGGAGAAAGCACTCTATTTTCAAGAGTGAAAGCAGATATATCACCAACAGCAAATGCATTATCAAATCCTTCTATCTGCGAATACTTATTTACGATTATTCTTTTAGATTTGGTTGTTTTAACATGTGGTGTGGTTTTAATATGAAATCCTTTGATACCTGCGGTCCAAACAGTTAGGTCAGAGTTGACTCTTATATTAGAACCTACTACCACAGAAGAATTACTAATCTCTTTTACTGGCTGTCCTGTCAATATTTCTACGTTTCTTTCACTCAAAATCTTCTTGGCAGTCTTGACTAAACGAGGATCCCATTCAGCAAGTATATTATCTTGTGCCTCTACAACCTTTATTTTGATTTTTTCTCCAAAAGTTTCTGATAAAGCTCCAGCCAAACTAATACCAGTAGCTCCTCCACCGCATATAACAATCACAGAATCTGATGGTAGTTTTGTGATTGCTTCTCTAAGTTTTAGAGCATCACTTACCGATCTAAAAGAATGCGAGTATTGTTGTGCTCCTTTTACATTATAATATGCATCTGTGGCTCCTAAAGCTATTATAATATAATTATATGAATACTCTATTCCAGTTTTAGTTATAACTCTTCTTTTATCTAAATTAATACTTTCCAAGCTATCTTCGAAAAAGTCTGCGTCATTTTTTAATAAGTCATTAATCTTCAAAGTAAGATATTCTGGAATTTTGATATTTGCTGGTATGAGATGAATCTGCTGTAAGAGTTGATGATATGGATTTTTATCAATAATAATGATTTTTACATCCCCACGTTTATTTATGAGATTGGCTGCTGCAAAGATTCCTGCATAACCCCCTCCAAGTATAACAATATTCTTCATGATCGGTAAACCTATCTTATATATTATAAGCATAGTGGTAATTATAATAATAGTGCTAACTACTAAAAGCAAAGCTCAAATTGCATAAAGAATCGTCTAAGTAGTTTATTATTAGCAAACAGATCTTTTGTTCACCACTCTCCAATTTTGAAATTATATATATATACCCAATCTCCTTTTATGCAAATTCTCCTTTGTGATAGTTAGCGTTAGCATTTTCAAGTGTACTGATTATTATCATCAGCGCCGCTATTCTGTTAACTCCAGTTGGTCTTTGTTTTTGCATATTATTATCAGTTATTCAAATAAATATAATCTATAGACACTT
>JAREAI010000164.1:0-5807 GCA_029240435.1 Nitrososphaeraceae archaeon
GAAGAATTTAATTTTCTAAAATAAAGAATAGAGCTCTCTTCAATTATCATATCTGCATCAACACATGCAACTCCATATTTTAGTAAATGTGACTCTAATTTTGAGGCAAACTGAGCAAAAAGAACCGAGTATAGATCATTATTATTAAATTCCGTCATCTAGTTCCCATCTTACTACGCTGATTAGTATAGATCTACATGCTTTTTAATTTTGCAGAATCTTGACAGGTTTAGACGATTGGATCAATTTTTGTTTATAAGTGAACAAAATATGGATAATTGGACATATTCTTTTTAAACCAAATGCTCCTTCTCACAAAAAAATAGAGTGGTAGCCGATATTAGTATAACATGATTGTTTTCCCTTGATTATTATATTTTTTAACCAAGTTGTCATCTGAACCATTAATTACCGTCTTATGATCAACTAGTATCTACTAATTTTGCTCAAGTTAAGGAAAGATTATACACAAAATCTTCTAATGACTAATCGAGACGATAGGAAAGTGTTCAATATAATATGCCAGGTTATATCTCACTAATTATGATCTCATTTTTTTATACTGATACCAAGTGCCAAACCTAATGATGGCTACGCCTGATGCTATGATAAGCAGAGATGTCGATAAAAAGATGGGATTAATCAAAGATTTCAGAGGTTCGGGCGCGCTTGAAATAAATTCACATCTTTCATGTAGATTTTGACATTCTTTGAGAACAGGAAAAGCAATTAGGATGACAATGAATGTAATCAATAGTACAGTTCCTATACAGGACAATATAGCCCCTGACCTAACAATTATCTGTAAACTCAATCAATTAAGAAAAAGCAAACCATAGTGATATTAGTTTTCTCATAATTATAAAGAAAGTTTGTTTGTATCCAAAGTTACGAAACGGTAAGGAGTATTCTTTGATACCTTCGTAAAGCGTTCATTATAGTATACTAATGGCAGACCTTTGTAAATGTGTTGATCCCACAGATCATGAATTGCATCGAAATATTCCTTTCTTTTTTTTCCTTTCATTCTAATTATCTCATGACATAATAGGTGAGAAATATTTGCACAATTAGTGTCTGCAAAGAAACGAGCACGTTCACTATCGGAAATAGAATTCGTCGGCCTTTTCCAAAGAACCATACAAAAGTTTTCAGTCGAATATCCTTCAATCTGACAGTCTGTCCATAACGGTTTAAAGTATGCTAAGTAAAAATGATAGACCGTTTTACCTCTTTCATTATGATCCCTGGCCAGATAGCTCACCGACATCCGATCAAAAAGTCTGCCGGGAATAACCGGTAAAATATCAGCTTCAACAGTAAAGTCAATATTAAAATAATGCTTAATCCACCAATGATAAAATCTCGTCATCGAAGAAACATAATTCCAATCCTCTTTTTGTCTTTGTTGCCATTCATTGTTCTTGGCCACATAGATGAAAAAAAGTTTCTTAGACAACACAATATTAAAACTCAACTATGGCTATAAAAACCATCTAACATTAGCATTATTATTATTGATTTCAGATCATCACTTATAATAATATAGTGGATGATATGTTTTCAATAGGTTATTAATTATTTGCCGTATAAAAGTAAAAGTAAAAGGTAGCAATAAATGTCCCCTTCACTTGTAATCCAATTCCCAGTTTTTAGCATTAAAGCAGACCTGTTAAACCATACTACTGCAATTATCGCTTTCCCTATGAATTCGACGGTTATATATATAATGATTGGCTTTTGCAATCTCGTAGTCTTTTTACATATTTATACTACTAAGATAATACCTATCGATAAGTTCTTAATTTACTATCTATAAAATTTCAATGGTGTTACAAAGTGTCATTCAAAAAGGTTGGAGCTGTAATCCTTATAGTATCTGAAATGGAAAAATCGGTATTTTTTTATAAAAACATTCTAGGTCTTCCCATTAAAAGCCAATCAGAAGATTGGACAGAATTCTTCGTTAATGGTACAGTTTTAGCTTTGCATCCAGCGGAGAATAAAAGTAAATTAAAAACAGGAATAAGTATGTTGGTAGGATTTATGGTCAGCGATCTTGAAACTAATGTTAAAAAATTAAAAGAAAATAAAGTGAAATTTTTTAAAGAGCTTAAAGAAGAGCCATTTGGCAAGCACGCTATTATCAAAGATCCCGATGGTCATTTGATATCAATCGCGGAGATAAATACTCAACCGACAGAAGGATTTGATCTGCTAGGATTAATAGGTGCAGAATAGACGTAAAGTATTTTGTCATTTCTATTTATTCCAATTCTAGACAGCTGTGTTTTTGGGTTCATTTATCATGGATTTTCAAATGCTATTATTATTTGCCTCCAAAATTTTTTAGCAATTAAGTATTGTAATTCCGATCACTTCTGCATAGTTAACATCTACGAATTGCACTGTTAAGATATTTGCAAATCCTGTTATTGAGAATCTCATATTATTCATAAACGATAACAACTTTAGTTCAAAAAAATTTAACTCGATTTACAAAGTAATTACATTCTGTTTTTCTATCGTCCTTCGCAGCATACAGCTGTATTAATGTCATTTAATGCTGTCAAGACATCATATTGTACAGATAAGATTTGGAAGTATTTCAATACGTATTAACTAAATACTTATTGTCTTATTTTTTGCAACATTTTGCATGGTTATTGATGAGATACTTGCAAGTTCTAAGGCCAAAATATAATTTGTTCTTATTTTAATAAATATGTAATATATAGTATTCACAAAAATTTAAATCTTAACTAAAAAATCTTATACAAGACTCATAATATGAAAGGGACGTTTTAGCTATGATGTCTAGATATTCTAAATCGTATGTTTTAAACTTGATATCATCTTTATATGTATTTTAATATACATACAAACAGCATATTTACATAAATATACTAATCAACAATTATTAATCATAAATAGAATGATAGTTCCAATTGCCGATGACTTGAAACGTATTGCTAAAGGCGAAATTCTATCTGATAATTGGAGTAGGAAAATTTATTCTGTTGATGCAAGCAGTCACTCTATAATACCATCTGTCATTGCTTGTCCATACGATGAGTACGATATAGAAAAAATATGCCAATATAGTTTTTCCAAAGGTATAGCAATAACAGCGAGAGGAGCAGGAACTGGTCTTCTTGGCCAATCTCTTTCTGACGGCATCATCATTGATTTCACCAAGTATATGAACAAGATAATTGAAATAGAAGATGACTATATTGTAGTGCAGCCAGGTGTCGTTAAGGGTAGATTAGATAATGAATTAAAAAAGAGAGGAAAACTTTTTCCACCTGATCCTGCAAGTAGTAACTATTGCACTATTGGCGGCATGATTGCAAACAATTCAAGCGGAGCTCATTGTCTAGGTTACGGCAGCACAATAGATTTTATTGAAGAAATAAATGTTGTTTATTCGGATGGTAGTTTTGGGTATATTAGAAGTAATAATGAATTTGATGATAAGATAGCCATATTATTACGATTATTGTCTCCTTATGCAAACTTAATTCAGGAGAGATATCCCAAAGTAACTAAGAATTCGTGTGGATATCGCCTAGATGCTGTAATAAATAGCCAAAAGCTTGCCCCTCAAAAAATATTTGCGGCCTCAGAAGGAACACTAGGAATTGTAACCTCTGTGAAGTTGAAAACTCTTAATGTTCCATTGTACAGTCATCTATTAGTTTTAGGCTTTGAAGATTTGTTATCTGCTGTGTCTGTTGTTCCGCTCATATCGAAATTTTCTCCTGTCGCTCTGGAAATGCTTGACAATACGGTTATTCGTCATGGGGATAATACACTAAGACTTTCACAAAAGGACGGTTGTCTATTGTTTGTAGAATTTGCCGGGGATAATCATGTTGACGTCGAAAGAAAACATACTCACTGTAGAAGCAAATTATCTGGTAAATGTAATACTCTGGAGAGTGTATCAGATGATAAGAGTAGAACGAGGATATGGGAAGCAAGAAAAAATGCCTTAAATCATATTATGAAATTGACAATTGGAAGTAGACGACCTATAGGTTTGATAGAAGATACAGTAGTCAACCCAAATCTGTTGCATGATTACACACAATACTTGCAGCAAATGTATATGGATAATAAATTAGAGTATGTGATGTATGGTCATGTAGGAAATGGAAATCTTCATACGAGGCCACTAATAGATACGAGCTCGCCTAGCGAGGTCGAATTGATAGAAGGACTTGCTCAAGAAGTCTTCAAAACAGTAATAAGAAATAGAGGAACAATTACGGGAGAACATGGAGATGGTTTGGTTAGGGTAAAGTATATCGAGTCTATGTATGGCAGCGACATCTTTTCACTTTTCAAAGACGTTAAGAAACTATTTGATCCTAAATCTGTTATGAATCCTGGTAAGAAAGTTATTTAATTAGAATATGAATAAGATATAACATATATCATGCAATTGAATTTAAACTTTGGGAATTTGTAGCCAGCTTAAGCATGAGATTGAAGAAAGAAATAATATTGATAATATTAAAAAAAAATTTAATTATATTACCCCAAAGATGTATCGAATTTATTTACCTCATACCCAGAAGAGAAAAAAGATTTGATCGTGGCAATAATAAATTAGCTAATGATTGTTATAAAAATGATGAATAAAGACAATATTGCTTCGCCAATATCCTAGACATATAAAGATACAATCACCAAAATAGATAGAGCTTTCAACTATTTTATTTTCTTATTTTAGCTCCTATATAATATAAAATGGATTACATAATAGAATCAGTTAAGATAGACAATATGCGAAGATCAAGTATCTAAAGAATATATAAAGAATATACTATTAATATACAAACGAAGAAGAAATAATGTCATACGTGCCATTATCTCTGTCTGCATATGTTGCGAAAAGAAATAAGAAGAGGCAGTCAGACATATTCCAAAAATCATTCTCAATTTGCTGGGATATAATATTCTCTAGTTTATCAAATAATAATAATAATAAGATTTAAAAAGTATATTATCCATGAGTTATATAAAATTTATTATTATTAGTAAACCAAAAAAATTTGGTGTCATATGTACCTAATAACTCAGAAGCTGGTGAGGTAAAGTTGATAGGTCTGATCTATCAATCATCTGAACGTTAGATGGTAGATTCAAAAAAATTAAAACTAGAAGTTGAAATCGAAGTTGATGTTCCCCTTGACATTGTAGAAGATAAGAAGAGAATTAAGGCAGTAGAAGATGGCCTAGGACAAAGTATCTCTAAGGGCTTGTATGAACAGGGCGTTTCTTTTAAGGTAAAAAAAATTACTTCCAAAGTGGAATGATCTAAAAAATATGTTACGTTGATTCAATTTTTGTTATCCATAATTAAGCACTTAATCTATACAAAAAGATACTTTATAGCATAACCTATGAAAGTATCGTCATCATAGTCATTTGCATTTTTTGCAAACACATAACGTCAAATAACTTGTATCTAATTTTTGATTTACTTATCTGGATCAGCAGTTGATTACTGATACAAATAGAAAATGTTATCTTCACAATATCTCAGAAAAGAGCCTTCCATCAATTCTTATAATACTTCTTATTTTCATTTATTCTCCTTTTTCCATATTTGTATTTGGCCACCGTATACCTCATTCTCATATACAAATGATTGTATTTGAGCATAATAACCCTCTCTGCCTGAACTGAACGTCTTCGGCGGTAATGGTATTTCATGCTCTTTGCCGTCAGGCATTTTAATTATGGCTAATGCTACATTATTTTTTGGTTTCTTTTCTTGCTCATTCGAAGTCATT
>JAREAI010000165.1:0-6953 GCA_029240435.1 Nitrososphaeraceae archaeon
AGAATTTTTAAAACAAAGTAGTATAGAGTATGTTGATCATGTTCTAGATCTTATACCATCTCCACATCTAACAACAACAAACAATATTAATAATAATAACAATCACAATTCTAATCCAGCTTTAAGAACCTATCAACATACAGCTCTCAGCAAGTGGACTAAAGCTGGAATGAGAGGATGTATAGTATTGCCGACTGGATCAGGTAAGACAATCATTGGAGTAAAAGCAATAGAGGCTGTCAATTCAGCTTCGCTTATTGTGGTACCGACACTAGACCTTATGGATCAATGGACTTCTGTTCTTAAAAAATATTTTACAAATGTAAAAATTGGAAATTTGGGAGGAGGAATAGATGATATAGAGGCAATTACTATATCCACATATGACTCAGCTTATATACGCGCATCAAGCCTTGGAAACAAATTTTCATTGATCATATTTGATGAGGTACATCACTTAGCTGCGCCTGGTTATAGGTCAATAGCAGAACTCATGGCATCTCCTTTTAGATTAGGACTAACTGCAACAATAGAAAGGGAAGACGGTATGCATATGGAGCTCCCAAAGCTCGTCGGAGGAATAGTGTTTACGATGTCCCCTAACGAGCTTGCTGAGAAAAAACATTTAGCTCACTATGAAATTGAAAGAAGACGGGTGGAAATGCTTCCAGATGAAATAATCCAATACAGAAAGAATTTCGAAAAGTATCAATACTCACTAAGAAGACTTGGATTTAGGTTTCCCATTCGATTTGAAAAGTTGATAATGATTTCTGCTAAGAACAAAATTGCTAGAGAGGCATTGTTAGCCAGAAACAAAGCCATGGAAATAGCATTAAATAGCAGATCTAAAATAGAAGAGCTACGGGAAATCCTTGCAGAGAATAAGGGGATTAAGACTATAATATTCACACAACATAACAGCCTGGTTTATCATGTATCAAATACTTTCTTGATACCTTTTATCACTTATAAAACAGGAAAAGAGGAAAGACAGGATGTCCTCAAAGGCTTTAGAGAAGGAAGGTATAACGCGGTAGTCACATCAAAAGTTCTAGACGAGGGGGTAGATGTTCCAGATGCTGAACTTGGTATTATCCTCAGCGGGACAGGTAGTGGACGGGAATTTATTCAGCGACTTGGAAGACTCTTAAGACCAAAAACTGATGTAAAAAAGAAAGCTAAGTTAATAGAGATCATATCTGCCGATACACGGGAGACAGGCACGAGCGCAAAGAGAAAGAAGGCCTTGGGCAGTGAAGATGTGACTAATAATAGTACTGAAGTGTATGAACACGATTTGGATCGCAGCAGTGGTCATATTAGTGATAATCAAAGCAAAACAATTGATATAGCATCATCGTAATCATCTCTATCAATATCGAAATGACTCTTACAAAAATATATCCGTATCAGAAAGAAAGACAGAAAGACAGAAAGAAACAGGAATGAGTGAAGGCTAAATAAGTTATGCTGCCACTTCAATTACTTAGAACAAGAATAACAGAGAAGGGAACAAACATTGTTCCACGATTTTGCACAGCTGACGATAGCGTTTTGCAGTTAGCTGCAAAGATCATTAAAGAATTTGAAGAATCATGGAAAAATAAAGAGAAGAAGTTGTTTCTTACCGAAAGAATTGCTCTTCTTGAATCCGAGTATAATGACTATAAGCTCGCAAGGGGATTTTATACTCTTCTTGAAAGAAGGTGTATATTTACCAAAATAAAGGAGATAAAAACAGAGTCAAAAGGTATCGCCAATAATGTTTACGTTAATAACGATAACCTTCATGACCCAGTCAATATCAGAAAAGAATTATTTGAAGAATCATCAAAGAGAGGTTTTGCATTGACAGAATTTGGAAGAAGAGAAATAATTGACACCGTTGCATCTAGAATAAACGTACCATCTAACGATATAATAGATGTCATGTGGAGCGATTTAGAAGAGAACTTAGTATTAGAATGGTTCGATGGAATAAGCCCAGAACAACTATTGGCTTGGTATAACTTGTCGTTAATGCAGACCCTACTGTTCAATTGTACAAAACTAGAATTCTCTGTCAGCGGGGGTTCAAACTGGAAGCATATATTACGTGATATTAAAAGACTTGGGCTAATGTATAATTTACAATATATAGCATTAGAGGATGAAAAACAATCAATCCATAAAGATGAGATAGATTATGACAATAGAGATATCAAGTTCATAAATACAAGTAACACAGATACAAAGAACAATCCAATCATTATCTGCTCTCTAGATGGTCCTTTGAGTATTTTTAAATTAACTGACAGATACGGAACATCAATCGCAAAAATACTTCCATCGATTATTTCTAGTGATACATGGTCCCTAAAGGCTTGGATTGTGAGGAAGACTATGTCTTTAGGAAAGAAAATATATGAATTCAAAATGTCAAATAACGATGCTCCTCTTTTATCGCGTGAACCATACTATAATAAAGAAAACGATAAAGAGAGAAAGGGAACCTTACATACTACTAAAGAGTCTTCGCAACTTATTTACTTTGACAGTGGAGTAGAGGAAAAGTTCTCTACCAGATTTGAGCAATCTGCCACTGGTTGGAAATTAATAAGGGAGCCTGATCCATTAATTCTATCAAATGGCAAGGCACTTATTCCTG
This sequence comes from Nitrososphaeraceae archaeon, assembly GCA_029240435.1. Taxonomy (GTDB): domain Archaea; phylum Thermoproteota; class Nitrososphaeria; order Nitrososphaerales; family Nitrososphaeraceae; genus JAJNBK01. The sequence goes on from JAREAI010000165.1 coordinate 2,651, forward strand.
ACTTTGCATTTGAAAAATACGGTACAAGAATATATCTTGAGATCGTAGGATTCTGGACTAAAGAATATCTAGAGAAAAAAATACAAAAAATAGCCGATCTTACAAAAAATATACCAGCTGGAAATAATAATGCAGTAGACTTCTTTATAGCTGTAAATGATGCAGGTTATGCATCCTCTAATTCTAATATTAAGGAAAAACTTGCCTGGGAGAAGATAATTTCTTCTATATCGAAGGAACGATTGATCTTTTATAAGAACGATAAAGTTCCAGTCAAGCCTTTTCTTGATTACTTGAAGTCTATTGACGTAAAGATGATAGAAAAGATTGCTAACAACAATTCAGTAAAGTTATTGACTGAAATCGAAGACCGTGCTTCCAATAATACTGCTATCATCTCCATTGACGAAATAGCAGATAAATACAACTTGCCAATTGAATCTGCCTTAAGAATTATTACTACATCACACAAAAATGATAATAATAGTAGTATGAGTAATCCTAACAACAAATATGTTGTAGCAGGTACATATTTGATATCAAAGTCTAAGTTAAGTGAATTTGAGTCTCTATTTGATGGCATAACGAAATTTACAGATGCTTGTTTAATCCTTGAGCAGAATAATATACCAGAATCTTGTCATATGGAACTTATTTCTAAGATTGGATATGATGTTCTATGGCAGAGTATGGATTGTAGCACTGCGATTATTAAAAGGCGTATATAATAAGAAACTTTTTCTAGTTTTACAATATTGAAAAATTAAGTGTGCATTGAAGGATTCTAAGATGAATGAACTCAAATGACTGCTAGAGTTACTGATAGATGATGTGGCTATATATATACATATATATATCATCATATCATATAATTATATTATATCATCGGCATCTAATCTAGCTTCATAATTCTATTGAAGGCATCCTTCCAACCCTCTGGACCTACACCTTGAACCTTTACAATGTCTTTAACTTCAAGGTTTGACCATGAACTATCTGGTCTTTGAACTAGCATTGCAAGATCCATACGATTCAGCATAGAAACATCATTTTCACTGTCACCTACACCAAAAAATTTTACGTCATTATGATATTTTTTTCTAAAGAGATTCATCAATATATCTACTGCTTTGCCTTTATCATTGCCAACTGTTATATCAAAAAATCGTCCACCATGAATTAGTTTTAGACCCATCTCATTGGCAATTTTTATAAATCTCTCTAAATCATTTTTTTTAATTTTTATAATAGTTTCGCCATATTCTCGCTGAGCCATTCTTCTTGCATAATCCTTTGACAAACCTGTCATTTTGGCAAGTTCATTCAAAGAAACGTCTGAAACTCCTAAGAAATCTATTTTGTATTTTTTTCTGATCTCATTTAGTTTTGTTCTGATCTCAATGGCAGGTTTTCCAAGTTCTATTATGCTATATCCTTGTTTTACTTTAGAAATTGGTGTATTGAAAGAGAAATTGAAATAACCTTTAGGAATGATTAATGCTCCACCATTTTCTACTATAAAAGGTTCATTTAATCCTATATCTTCTCTTATCTTATTTTGTTCGGACCAAGTCTTGGCAGAACAAAGAATTACTGGAATATTATTGTTTTTTAAGATACAAACCAATTTTATTGTTCCTTGATATTCGCCTGTGTTTATATCAATTAAGGTACCATCTATATCGGTGAAGATCACTTTATACGTCATATCTACATAAGTTGTGTAGTACGAATTTGTTAATTTATCGATATAAATTAGATAAAAAAAGTTTGGAATTAAAATAAGAGCCTCTTATCACAATTTAAAACGATGAGATCATTGTAGATCAAAAACAACAATCTAATGATGGAGTATGATTATTAAATGCAACTATTGTAGTGTAATAGTAGCTGACTAAGCTACATTACATATTATTAATGCGACAGATATCACACATCGCTGAACATAATCCCATATGGAATCACTCAATAAAGTAGAGAGGCATGACAGCTTGAAGATTTGAATATTCAATTATAATAACAGAAAATGCTAGTTGACAGTGATGACGTCATTAGCCGAGGAAGATGTAAATAAAACTAACTATAGGGTTTTCTTAGTGATAGCGAGTTGTATTTAGAATTATTATTAATTATAATATATAAAATTTGCAAAGAAGTTCTTTTATACTATAAACAACAGATAATAGTAAATATGCGGGAGGTGGGATTCGAACCCACGAACCCCTAAGGGATGAGGTAACCCAGTCAAATTATCAACATCTGAGCATCGTGCCAGACAAGTCTGCCTGATCTCACGCCGTTGACCGGGCTTGGCAACCCCCGCGATAGATTGCTATGATAATATACTACAATTTATACCTGATGAGAATACCGATATATGTGGTATTGCTCAAAGTGTTATACAGATTATGCATCAAGTATTATATTTAGTACTTCCTCTACAGTTGGATAAATATTAATAGAAAGTGCTCACAACAGCATGGTAATTGTTTTTTATATTAAATAGCGTATTCCTTCATTTCTAAAGACACGTTTCAATAAAATCTCATAGTCAGTTCTGATAACCATTTGTCATACAAATACATCTCCACTAGTCTGTTACATTTGTGAATTGTACGGGATGTATGGACTATTTTTACCTACTAATTATTTAGCTGCTATTCTTTTCTGTGTATATCTATCCTTGATCTATAAGGTTCAATAGCAGCGAAAGGTTTGATGTTACCAAACTATTACTATTTACTAAGAATAGTACATAATTACTATCTTTTGAATTCTCTCGGTAGTATCAGAATATAAAATAATCGATTTGCATGACCCATGTATTAGCGGTCCCGTCGCGATGTAAAACATATTTGACATGAATTTATGGCCCAGAATATACTTACTGTAATTATAATTCCATCAATAATAGCCTGGCCATTCAGGAGATGTAACTCTCCCTGTCTGAGTGGTGTTTTAATTCTTAAAAGTAATAGTAAAAGAGGTGTAGGTGATTGATTATATGAGTTTATTTCCAAATGAAGATATTCTTACCAAAGATTCCCATAGGAACTAAACAAAATAAGTACTTTTTAAATCATATTGAATACCTCTATTGTATGGTTAGTTTACTTGAATATTTGCCAATCATAACGTCTGGCCTTGAGGCTAGGGTGAGACTTGAAAGCACAGAATCTTTTGCAAGAATGGCGAAGGAGAGTCCATATTATGCAGAACGCTTTGCACTTGTTGAGAGTCCAGATCAGTTTTACACATTGCGTGCATATATTGATCTGTATGAATTCATCTTCAGATTGCACAAGACGGATGCAATAGATGAACAGTTATGGTTAAGATGGGCTTCTGGGGCTAGGGCAATGAAATCGATCCCAAAGTTTCAAGCAGTTTGGAATAAGACGAAGAATGTTCATACTAGAGATTTCGTGAATTTCATAGACTCATTATGATTTAGCAGAAACTGCTGCATTAAGGCCCTTACAGAAGCACTGGTGTTCTCCGCACAGCTTCACCATGGGATTACTGGTAGCGTTGTATTCATCAACTATGCGGTTTGGGAGTCTCCAAAACATCTTAAGCGGGCCCGTCGGGGCTAGTGACGATATCGGTGCTAATAGTAGGTTCCTATTATAGGAACAACAGTCTAAGCTTTAAAGGTTTTCTTTTGTATACGAAAGACTCTAATAACAAGTTGGGTATTCTTTGGAACACAAGAAGACTGATTTGACCCTAAAAGAAGAACCGAGATCTGGTCATGTATCAGCCTCAAAAAATAAACTCTATAATACTCTAGTTTATCATGATCACTCAATTACAAACTAACAGCAGAAACATGGTATCGAATACTTTTCCTAAATTATATGGTGTTCTAATCAATTTAAGAGAGCTCTCAGTAAATGATGCTCAAAATATAGCTCACCTTATGAATTACAATATTTCAAAGTATCTGTATGAGGTTCCTGATCCTTATTCGGTAGAAGATGCACTAAATTTCATTAAATCTGCTGATAGTGACTTTAAGTCTCGTAGAGCTCTACATTTTGCAATAGAATACAAAGGTAAGTCTGAAGTCTGAATCAACTAGTAATAATTTAGTACTTGTAGGAGCTATAGGCCTCAATAATATCGATCTAGTCAATAAAAAAGCAAATTTAGGATACTGGATTGGAGAACAATACTGGGGTAGAGGTATAGCCTCAGAATGCATAAGACTGATAATCGATTATGCATTCTCTGCTGAATTAGGACTAAAAGAAGTTTTAGCTTATGTCTTTCCAGAAAATAAAGCTTCAATCCGGGTTTT